>CAYYVJ010000117.1:0-5202 GCA_964475115.1 uncultured Lachnospiraceae bacterium | reverse complement strand
TATTCCAAATATAGTTAAATTTGGTAGAAGGGACAAAATATTCACAAGTCTTATTTTTATACAAAATTGCGAATATAATCATAACAGATTCGATATACAATATGAAGAAATGAAAGTGTCTGGAATGCTGGGAGGAGCATTATCGGCAACAAGATATATTGTGAAGAAATTAGAAGATATAGGTATATGGGAGATATCACCGATTTGATTAAAGAGATCCAAAATCAAAAGTTAATAAAAGTATTGAGGGATGCTTTTATTAGCTAAGATATGGAGTATATACATTTAAGAAAAAGAATGATTAATGAGGGAAGAATAATGGGGAGATTATTTGAGAAACTTAGAAACAGGATGAAAGAAAATTACGGGATGGTTATTTTTGAATTAACCATTGTATTTCCTGTGATATTTTTTGTCTTGTTTTTTTATTCTTTAGATAGGAAATGAACTCCACCGTTAGCACTTTTATTAGAATAAGTACCAATTTCTACGTATAAATAAAGATAATAGAAAAAAGAAAATGCAAAAGAGAGGGAATAATTATGGCAGAAACCTTATCTAATATTTCAACGATTTCTTTTATAGCAGTGCTAGTATTTACAGTTTTAGCAATTGTGCAATGGTTTTTCTTTAAAATACCTACTGTTATTGGAGATTTATCAGGAAGAAATGCAAAAAAGTCTATATAGCTTCTGAGAAAAAATAATGAGAAAACAGGTAATAAGTCATATAGAACAAGTTCAGTTAATGTTGCAAGAGGAAAACTTACTGAAACAATAGAGACTAAAAAGAAAAAAGATAGATAAGTGTTATATAAAGAGTAAAATATTTCCATAAGGGGGAATAAGGAGTGAAAGATTTTAAGACGCGTATCAAATCAATTATAAGCTTCAAAAAAATTTTAACTTGGATAAGCTTTATAACCATAATAATAATTTTTATTGTAGGAAAGGAATATCTGAATAATAGTGCTGATTCACCTGTTCAGCAGGAAGTAGAATATATAGGAAGAGAAGAAAGTTCAACGCTGGTGGATATTGTAAAAACAGAATATAGTAGATTGAAGATTCAAATAATTTCCCACGCAGAAGGGTTTAATTCTGTAGTTTTGGATGAATTTGAAACAGAGAATTCTGAAATTATTGAAATGGTAGAATCTATGATAGAAAGTGCTGTACTTTATCCTGAACACTATGACTTACCAGACGTTTCAATCCGAAATGCGAAACGATATGATATAGAGTTGTTTTCGGATACAGGTGGATACTCTTATCAAATTTACTATCGGACTATGGATGAAGCAACTTATTTGGAAAAGGACGACACGTTTTACAATATTTCTACAGACTATGCTCGCTATGTAGATTTACTTTTTGAGACTGATGATATGGATATGAGAAAAGATGCTCAAGCCGTAGAGTTATTCCGTGAATGTGAATGGACACTTTTATATAAAATCAGTGATATAAGTCTGACGCTAGGCGATATAAATAACTTGTCTACTTTTGAACCCAATGCATATTATTTTGCATACAATAATGAACTTTCAAAAGACATAGGTTTGGATATGAGTTCCTATGTAAATTCAGTCATCGATGTGGAGATTTATAGAATTAGTGAGGAAATGCCTCCAGAATCCAATCCCAATAAAAATGCAAGGGGAATAGTAATAAAAAATGATTCGGAAATTATCGGTGCATACATTAGTGCAGGGCGACACAGTGGTTTTTCAGCTTGTAGCTTAAAGAGTAATTTTTTCGATGAGATTACAGGCTTGACCTTTAACCAATGGCTTGAAAGTCGCGTAACTACAACTTCACCAGAAGACGCGTTGGTACATAATACACCAGAACAGGTTATTGAAGTATACTTTGAGGCATTAAAAAACAAGAATTATGATATTGCATTAAGTTGTCTATCAAGAGAAGAGGCAACAAATTATTTGACCATAAATATGTCGGATAATAAGTTATTTAATGAAAGTGTAGATTTACCTCTTACTGTGTCAGGGATTGATGGAACAGAAGATCCTTTTGGAAATCTAAAGTCTGTAAAACTTGTAGAAATAGAATCAAGTGATAAACCAGATAATACAGAAACACAAAAATATTTTATAGTTACCGTAAACATGGGATATTATCAGGAGGCGATATTGAGTAGTGGAGAGCAGCAGTGGGAGTGTGGGATGGTTTATGAAACCCCACAAACTGGTTGGAAGATCGTTGGATTTGGACATTAGTAATAAAAGAAACTTAGTTGCTGGAAACAAGCAATTTGCAAAAGATCTTGTAATGGAATATCTTGCATAAATAAATGATAAAGAGTAAGATAGTTTATAAGAGTTGGAGGTGTTCTATGAAAGAAAAATTATATAGATTTATGCAAGGTCGTTATGGAATTGATGAATTTTCCAGATTGCTAGCGACGATAGGACTTGTTTTTATATTATTGTCAAGCTTTCTAAACCAAAGTTTTCTTTACATAATAGGATTTTTAATATTTGTTTATGGATATTATAGAGTCTTTTCAAAGAATTATCCAAAACGATATAAAGAAAACCAGAAATACTTATTCTATATTAATAAGATTAAAGATTTTTTTAGAACGAAAAAGAACGTAGCAGATATTAGGAAAACGCACCATGTTTATAGGTGTCCTAATTGTAAGCGAAAAATCAAGATTCCTAGAGGTAAAGGAAGAATTGAAGTAACCTGTCCCATATGTCAAACAAAATTTATTAAAAAAAGTTAGGAGAAATTAAATGAACAAATTAAGTTTAGTATATGCTACAAAAACAAATCACTCAAAAAAAATCGCACAAGCCGTAAGTGATGTTCTAAACGTGCGTGCACACAATATTAAGGATAATCCAGCTTTGGATGAAACAGATATCCTTTTTCTAATTGGAGGAATTTATGGAGGCGAAAGTTTACCAGGATTCATAGAATATGTAAAAAACATAGATAAAGAAAAAGTGAAAAGTGTCGCATTAATCACTTCCTGTACCTCAAAGAAGCAAGGACAGAAAACAATTAGAAAAATTTTAGAAGATAAAGGTATTCCTGTGGTGGATGAATATATTTGCGCTGGAAGCTTTTTAATATTAAGAATGAATCATCCGAATGAAAAGGATATACGTGGAGCAATTGATTTTGCGGTGAGGGTTTCAAAATAGAGAAGTTGATAACTAATTTAAACAGCATGATTTAATAGTTATTTTTTAGAAAACTAAATGGTAACCCAAAGTGGTCGATTTTGACAGAACCACTTTGGTTTATTCTCTTTTCATTATTTCACCCTTTTCAGACTTTATTTATGTATAAATTAGGTGTTAGGAGTATTGAAATTGGATTTATTTTATCGGTAGGATTCTTACTTCAAATGATTTCTGCTTTAGTAAGTAAAAAGTGAAGGAAAGTATGATATGTATAAAAAATATTTTAAACATTTAATACCCATATCAAATTCATTACATAATATTATCCAACTCATTGTTGCAATCATAGGTGTTTTTAGTTCTATTTTTGGAGTTGTGTTGTTTAACAGATACCTGCTTATGCAATTTCCTCTTGGAGTACGTATGGTTCTGGTAATTGTAACTCAATGGTTAATTATGTTGGTTCCAGCTATTTTAATAATAATAAACAAGGATAAACTTAGTGGTCTAGGGATAAGAACAAGGAATATTTCCTATCAGATTCTAATAGGTGTTCTTTTGTCATTATTGATGTCACTGGCCTTAACTGTAGTCCCAATTCTCTTTGGATTAAAAGAGATGGTAGGGAGTACTTCTTATACCAGGCCTTGGCAATTTGTATATGAATTTGTTTATTGTATAATAGGCGTAGGATTGGCAGAAGAATTTGTATTTCGAGGTTATATTTTTAATAAATTACTTAAAATCAAGGATTCTCGATGGTTCGCTATCATTGTATCGTCTATATTGTTTGGACTGTTTCATATATTTAACGGTAATTTGATTCAAATTTTTATGACTGCACTTCTTGGTTTATTATTTTGCATCTTTCGTGAAAAGATTAAATATTGTACTCTTCTTTCACTGATAATTACTCATGGCGTGTATGATGCTTTGATTATCTTTTGGGTTGCATTTTTATAAAGTGAATTATACTAGCTGTAATATAAGCTGACAAAAAACAGGAATTTGAGGAGAAATAAATGTTCTGGTGGATGATAGCAACTCTATTTGCTTTCTTTATAAAAGGTCTTTGTGGATTTGCAAATACGCTGGTATATTCATTCTAAAGAATACAGATTCCCAAGTAATAAAAATAATATTTGGATTTGTTATAGTTTTAATAGGTTTCGAAATGTATTTTAGGGAAAGTAAGGCAAAAGTTGTAAAGGAATCTAAAATAGTCTTAGTAATGATAGGATTAATTTCGGGTATGTTGTGTGGATTGTATGGTATAGGTGCACTTCTTGCTGCGTATGTTATAGTTTTGATGGGAATTATTTCAGTAGACATATTCAAAGATGCAATAATATTAATACCTTTTATGCTAATAGGCTTGTTCGTAGGAATGAAGAGCAGTGCTGTCTTAAATGAAAAGATAGTAAAAAAAGTAGTGATTCTTATGTTGATACTGTCTGGTATAGGGCTAATTGTTAATAATTTATGATGCAAAATGATAAAGATGTGATTTTATCAAATCATTTAGATGTTATTTGTTTCTTATAAAGAATATATTCGGTTTTGTCTTAGGAGGATAAAATGATTTCTCTAATTGTAGCATATGCAAAAAACAGGGTAATTGGCAATAATGGACGAATTCCTTGGAGGATTAAGGGAGAACAGAAGAGATTTAAAGAACTTACTACAGGGAATATTGTGGTAATGGGAAGGCGATCTTATGAAGAAATAGGAAAACCATTACCTAACCGCACAACTTATGTTATTTCAAATACGAAAGATTTTACAGGGGAGAACCTATATACAGTAAAATCTTTACAAGAAGCTATTTCACTTGCTGGAGATAAAGACATATATATTTCAGGAGGAGCAAAGCTGTATGAGGAAGCATTACCTTTTGTAGAGAAAATGTATATCACAGAAATTGATAAAGCTCTAGAGGGAGACACCTATTTTCCAGGGTTTGATGAAAGGCTTTATGTGAAAGAAATTAATCAAAAATTTGATGGAGAAATACCATATACATATGTAACATATACACGTAAAAA
>CAYYVJ010000116.1:1563-5226 GCA_964475115.1 uncultured Lachnospiraceae bacterium | reverse complement strand
ATATTGTGCTAATGTTTTTAAATGAGTTTCCTTTACTTGATTAAAATTTAATTGTTTTGACATATTTTTTTCCTTCTTTCTTGTTTTTTGATTTGTTTTTTCTTTATCCTGATTACATAATACTAGAGATTGAAAGAAATTAACTTGATTTAAATCAAGTTTATACATTTTTCCTATAAAATAAAAAATCAGCTGGGGATTTTAAGCCCAACTGAATGATCTTTCACTTTATAATTATTATCTATACCAACAACAAGCCGTCCAAATCCAAGATTTCAATCCTTCTACTTGCTTTTTGCCTTATAAAACCTTCATCTTCAAGGTCAGCTAACTTTCTGCTTATCGTTTCTGGAGTAGTTCCTAAATAAGAAGCTAAATCCTTTTTACTCATTGGCAATTCAATTTCCATTGAACCATCTTCGCCGTCTAGACATTCTGCTAGAAATAGTGCAATTCTAGTATCTACCTTCTCTGTGGCAAATCTAGTTGTTTGTTTTTCTGATGTTTCCAATCGATTAGAGAATTCCGATAAAATCTTTAAAGATATTGTAGGATATTTTAACAAAAATTCTTGTAAATCATTTCTACTAATCATACATACATCTGTATCGCTCATGGCTTCTGCATATGCTTCATGAATTGATTCTCGAAACAAAGCTAGCTCTCCTGTAAAATCTCCTGGATTTAAAATTCTTACTAATTGTTCTTTTCCAGACTCAGATAAACGATAAATTTTAATTTTCCCTTTACTTACAATATATAAGGAAGCGGAGCTATCTCCCTCTCTATAAAGCACCTCACCCTTTTTATAGGAGAATGATTTCGTTACTTTCATAACTTCCTCCATCTGTTCTCCTTCTAAATGATTAAAGATTGGAACTACCGTGATACATGAATTATGTTCATGACCCGATTCTATTTTGGCCATTTAAATACACTTCCTTCCTCATACAATTCCCTTGTATCATCTATATAACCTATCTTAGTATAGAAAACAAAAAATATCAAATTAACTACTTCTCTTGAGTAGTTTTTCAAAAAATTTTAATATCTTACGCTTCTTCCTTCACTTTTCTTATTAAATCCTCTACCTTTTTCTTAATCAAATCTCTTGTCTCTCTATAACCTTCAATTGGTCCACCTGATGGATCATCTAAACCCCAGTCTTCCTTATGACTATTTGGAATAAAAGGGCAAACAACATTACAGCCCATAGTAATTAATATGTCTACTTCCGCAGGTATATCAGCTAACAATTTTGGTTTATGTTCACTCATATCAATTCCAGCTTCTTCCATAACTTGAACAGCCAAAGGTTTCACCTCAGTATATTCCTCTGTACCAGCTGAATATACTTCTAATACATCACTTCCTAATTCCTTTGCCCATCCCTCTGCCATTTGTGAACGACAGGAATTGTGCACGCAGATAAATGCTACTTTTTTTCTCATTTGTTCTCCTCCATTTATTCCCCTACCTTTCATAACTAGCAGCAGGGAACCAATGTTTTGTCTTATTAACGATTTTAACAAGTAATAACATAACCGGTACTTCTGTAAGCACTCCTACAGTACATGCAAGAACTACTGGTGAGTCAACACCAAAAAGTGCGATTGCAACAGCCACTGATAATTCAAAAAAGTCAGAAGCTGCTATCAATGATGCCGGTGCAGCTACATCATGTGGTAACTTAGCTGCTCTGCTCACTAAATATGTCAGGTTAAAAGAAATGGTATTTTGAAGAATTAATGGAACCGCTATTAAAAGTACGTAGAGTGGATGTTCAACTATTATATCACCTTGGAAAATAAAAATAATTACAAGTGTTAACAGCAATCCTATCGTAGTAACACCATCAAACTTCGTTAGAAATTTTTCATTAAAATATTTTTCTCCCTTATTTTTAATAATTAAAATTCGAGAAATAAATCCTGTAGTTAGTGGAACTACAACAAATAATACAATTGATATAATAAGCATATCCAGTGGAAGAACTATATCACTAAAACCAAGTAAAATCTGTACTATTGGAATAAACAAAACTAAGATTAGCAAATCATTGATTGAAACCTGAACTAGGGTCTGTGCTGGATTTCCTTTCGTTAAAGCACTCCAAACAAATACCATCGCAGTACATGGTGCTGTTCCTAATAATACTGCCCCTACTACAAAATCACGAGCCAAATCTGCGGGTATTAAAGATTTAAATATATATTGGAAAAATAGTGTTGCCAATCCAAACATAAGAAATGGTTTAATTCCCCAGCTGGCAAAACTTGATATAATTACACCTTTTGGATGCTTACCAACATTTTTTATTGATTTAAAATCTATTTTTAACATCATTGGGTATATCATTATCCACATAAGTAAAACCATAGGAATATTTTGCCCTGCTATTTTCATATTTTCTAATGCTAAACTCATCCCTGGTAAAAATCTACCAATTAAAATTCCTGCTGCCATACATAATAATACCCAGACAGTAAGGTACCTCTCAAAAAAACTTATCCCTGAAGGTAATTTTTCCCTCGACATATGATCACACCTTTCTTTCATGAGGTCAAGAACCTCCATTTTAATCTAATAATGAACTCAGATTTTTACCTTATAGTTCTTCAGATTCACCTTTATATTTCCTACAAATACAATCTTCTTTTTCACTAAATATGGATGTAATAAAATATAGAGTTTCACCTATTCTTTCTTTATTAAGTGTGTATCTCATCCACGCTCCGTCACGCTCTGCATTTATTAGCCCACTATCTGTAAGAGTCTTCATATGATAGCTAAGTGTGGATTGCGATATACTTAAGCCTTCTAAAATATCACAAGCACACATTTCTCCACAAGATAACATATCTATTATCTTTAAACGAGTTTCATCTGATATCGCTTTAAATGCTGGAATATACTCTGCATATGACTGAATCATAAAATTACCTCCTTTTATATCTATATGTTTCGATGATATCTAATATTATCGATATGACAAAAATATTTTAACACTCATATCGATAGTTGTCAATATGAGTGTTTACTATTAAAAACAAATTTTGTTGTTGTGTACATTGCTTACGATTCCAACTTCATCCACAAAGCCGCTCGAACGCCACCTGTACATCATCCATTCATCTTCTCCTTAATGGGAAATAATAAATAATTAACAATGTTGAAAGATAATAAGGATATTGCCTTTTCTAATTCCTCTTTGCTAAATTCCATCATGGTCCCTCCTGTTCAATGTAAATCTATACAATTTCACTCTTTTCTATTTGTTTTATAAATTCAACAACATCACAATTTATAGGAATATGTTCTTTTACCCATAATAGTACTATCCATACTTTTATAGAAGTTTTCATAATCAGTTTCTTCTATTGCACCAGTTTCATAAAGCCAGTCCAAGTTATTGTTTTTGTCAGCAAGATAACCATCCATAGTAATGCAGCCATAAAAGAATACACTCATTTTCCAAATCCTCCTTCTGATAAATTCTTATTTATCAAGCTAAAACACCAACCGCATTTCATGCCAAACCATACCACCATGTTCTGAGTTTGATATACCTTCATCAACAAAACCAAACTTTGCATAAAAATGAACCATTTTATCTTTACAGGTTAAAACAAGACCTTTTCTTCCCTGTTCTTTGGCATCTGC
>CAYYVJ010000116.1:0-1463 GCA_964475115.1 uncultured Lachnospiraceae bacterium | reverse complement strand
TTTTCTAATTCCTTCGTCCGTTGTAATACCAATTCATCTAAAGTACAATTAATCTCAATTAAATTTGCAGATAACACTTCCTCTTGCTCTAAAGAATCAGAAAAACTCTTGGCTAACAATAAGGAATTTGTAAAAGCAAAAACAAATTGTCCTACTGAACTGAGATTACCTGTTCTAATCAAAGCTTTTAAAAATACAAGTCCATCATCATTCATCCATATGTTAGATAAAATAATATCATTTCTGCTACTAAGTAACAGAACCAAACACCCAAATGCAGCTCCTATAATTTGAGCCATTTTGATTGTCCGAGCATGAAAGTATTGAGGGTAAACCGACAAGACTTCGCTTCTTTGAGCCTTTCTTATTTAATTTTAGTTTTATGTGCAGTAATAATCGTATAGCTATATGAGTTTATTGTTATTACGCAATCATCAATCGTCACATAATAATTTTTTCCTTTTTTTATTATTGAAGAATTCGGAAGTTTGATTTTATCTTTACACCATTCCACCATCCAAGTATAATTGACCTATCTTTGCCATATCTACAGGCGAAAGAGTAAGACCCCATCCTTCTGCATTTATTCCAGTCGAATCAGCAACCCCCTACTGTCATTGTCACATATATCATCCTGTTTCCAGTCAAACCCAAATTTATTTTAGCATTTCATTATTTATCTCTGCTTTTTCAAGAGCTTTCTGATGGCTTATGCGCCCTGCCCCTTCAAGTAATTTACGTCTATTAGAAGATAAATTACTGTCAAGTTGTTCTATATAATCACTCATATACATAGGTACATGCTCAATAGCCTGAATTTCAGCAAAATCAAAGAATACTGAAACGAGATTGTTCAAAATCTTAAGTTCCTTCTCATAAAGATAATTCTTGGCAATAGAAATATCTTTCTTAATTGGTATTTCACCAGAGAATGACTTCAATCCCATAAAAGGGTTTCCTGCATCAAATTCTCCTCCTCATTTGCATTTAGAATTAATCTGTTATACATATTTTTTACATTATTCCCATAGATAACTTGTCATTGTTAGAGAACCAAGTACACAAGATTTATTAAAGACACTAACTTTGTCCTCTTCATCTAATGCACCAAGTGTATATAATAAAGGATAAAAATGGTCTGGAGTCGGTACTGCAAGCTTTGCAATCTCGCCTAGTTTATTATAATTCATAATATTATTATGATTTTTTGTTTTTATATTTTCATATATATAATTATCAAACTCATAAGCCCAATCAAAACCTGTATTCTCCTTATGCCAATCAACTAATCTTAAATTATGAACTATATTTCCACTGCCAAATATAAGTACTCCCTTTTCCCTTAGAGATCTTAGTTCTTTCCCTATTTTGTAATGTGCTTCTGATGGAGCATTCGCATCTATACTAATTTGAAAAACTGGGATATCTCTATCAGGATACATATGAACTAATACTGACCATGT
>CAYYVJ010000115.1:0-5267 GCA_964475115.1 uncultured Lachnospiraceae bacterium | reverse complement strand
TTCTTGTAACGCATCGCCAAACAAATTCTTTTCTACCGTGAATATTCCAATAGACACGTCTGTAAATGTCACCACAATCTCCGCAGAAGGTTATGGTACTCAAAAAGGTACTGTATCATTCTCTGTTTTATCCTCATTTACTGTCATTCGGCTACCACCAATTGCATAATAGTTACCATTGTAGTAAAGGCTATTTTCTAAAACTGGAGGTTTCCCACTTGTCTTCGCCACTCCATTACTCATTATGTGATGATAGGACTTAATCAGGCTAAAACCGTGGTCGATGCCAATAACTACTGGCTGATATTTCCCTATATAAGTGTGATGGTGGGCTATTAACCAGCAGACTCTTTCAATTAACTCGTCTTCGATTTCAATATGACGTAGTAGCATTCTTGCTTCATTTGGACCTTCAATTTGCTGATAATGACCGGAAGAACTATTGTACTTTTCTTCACTTTTTTTATGCCAATATCATGTGTTAATGCAGCAATTTCAATAATTTCTTGTGTATATGAATCAATACGTTCTAATTCTCCTAGTGTCTTAGCAAATCCAAAAACCTTTATCAAATGATTGATTCTTTTGATATCGCCCTCAAAATATTGAATCATTTCTTTCATTACGAATGCACTCTTTTTCATAATACAAACCACCCTAATTCTATTTTTAATTAAAAGTATTGCCCCATCAATACTTTCATGATGAGGCATACTTATTAATTACCATATTTTTATTCAACTATTATAACAGATACTGGACACCCATCACATGCATCTCTAGCTGTATCTTCTGCATCTTCCGGAACCACATCCACATAAACTTCTGCTGGTCCATCTTCTCCCATACGAAATACTTCTGGGCAGGTAGATGCACATAAACCACAAGATATACATCCATCTCGATCAATTTCTGCTCTCATATATTTCATCTCCTTCTTTTTATGATAAGAACATTTCAATATCATCTTCAACAGTTCCAATTCCTGCAATTCCAAAATTCTCTACCAGAACCTTTGCTACATTTGGAGATAAAAATCCTGGAAGTGTTGGTCCTAAATGAATATTTTTTACACCAAGATATAAAAGTGCAAGAAGTACAATGACTGCTTTTTGTTCATACCATGCAATATTATAAGCAATTGGAAGTTCATTTACATCCTCAACACCAAATATTTCTTTTAACTTTAATGCAATCACTGCTAATGAATATGAATCATTACACTGACCGGCATCTAATACTCTTGGAATTCCTCCAATATCACCTAATGGCAACTTATTATATCTGTATTTAGCACATCCAGCTGTTAAAATCACCGTATCTTTTGGAAGTTTCTCTGCAAATTCTGTATAGTATTCTCTGGATTTCATTCTTCCATCACAGCCCGCCATAACAAAGAATTTTTTGATTGCCCCAGATTTTACCGCATCGACTACCTTATCAGCAAGAGCAAATACCTGTTCATGAGCAAAACCTCCTGTTATAGTTCCTGTTTCGATTTCTGTTGGTGATGGTAATGTCTTTGCCATTTCAATGATCTTAGAAAAATCTTTCTTTCCACTCTCATCCGCGTCAATATGCTGGCTTCCTGGATACCCTGCGGCTCCTGTCGTAAAGATTCTGTCTCTGATCTCTTCTTTTCTTGGAGGTACGATACAGTTTGTGGTAAATAATACTGGTCCGTTAAATGGTCCAAATTCATCCACCTGACGCCACCATGATCCACCATAATTTCCTGCAAAATTATCGTATTTCTTGAAGAATGGGTAATAATGAGCTGGAAGCATTTCACTATGGGTATATACATCTACTCCTGTACCTTTTGTCTGTTCCAGTAGCTGTTCAAGATCAGTCAGATCATGTCCGGAAATCAAAATTGCCGGGTTATTTCTTACTCCAATATTCACAGTCGTAATTTCTGGATTTCCATATTTTGATGTATTTGCTTCATCTAAAAGTGCCATTGCAGATACACCGAACTGCCCAGTCTCTAAAGTCAGCGCTACGAGATCATCTGCGGAAAGTGTGTCATCAAGTGTTGATGCAAGAGCCTTATAAATAAATCCATAAATGTCTGTATTTTCTTTTCCAGCATTCAATGCATGATGTGTATATGCAGCCATTCCCTTTAATCCATAAATAATGAGTTCCCTAAGAGATCTGACATCCTCATTTTCTGTTGCAAGGACACCTACTCCTGTTGCTTTTTCTAGCATGGATGTTCTATCGGATACTGTAAAAGTAGCTGCATCATGATAATCTGTACCAGTTACATTTGCTCCAAAACCATCACGAAGAGCCAGCATATGTACAATCTGCTTTTCAATTGCCACTTCGTCAAAGTTGGCATTTGTGATTGTGATAAATAAACTTTTAATTACTTCATGATTCACATCACTGGTTGTAGCTACGTCTTCCTTTCCTTTTACTGCAATTTCTGCAATTCCCTTACAGACATAAATCAAAAGATCCTGTAACTTTGCCACTTCTTCATTTTTACCACAAACCCCTTTAACGGTACATCCTGTGTTTTTTGCTGTTTCCTGACATTGATAACAAAACATGCTCATAAAAAATTCCTCCTTAGATTTATATATTTATTGGAGCTGGTGCTTTTACAACAATTAATTCAAGCACATCAACATCCTTGTTCCTTACATTCATTTTAGTCTGAAACGGAATCTTAAGTACAGTACCTGCTTGATATTTATGAATCTCCTGTTCATCCAGACTAACTGACAATATTCCTCTTACTACGGTCATATATACGGTAGAATTAGAAAAGTGTTCTGGTAATCCTTCATATTTTCCAAAAACCATATGAATATAATGGATATTCTCATCCTGTATCACCTTCTCAATATTTCTTTCATTCCCTATGGTTATTTTAAAAGTTTTCTCTACCAAACAAAAACCTCCTTTTCATTTCACTACTCTTTATAGTATAATTTATTTATTAACTAAAAACTGTAACTACTGTTACACATTTGTCAGAAAGGAAGGATTCTTATCGAAACAAAGTTACTGCTCTGTAATCCGTTATTCAAAAATATTCCTGAATCAACTTTATCAGCATTGCTTCATCTTGACTATTGCATCGTTGGTACCTATAAAAAAGGGACTATCATTGTTCAGGAAGGTGATTCTTGTCGCAACCTTGGCTTTATACTATCTGGAACCATAGCTGCAAGGCAGTTTAATGCAGATGGTGAAACCCTAACCATAAACATGTTTGAATCTACCGACACCTTTGGTGCTGCATTATTAGGTGTAACACAACCACTATTTCCATTTACATTAGTTACAACAAGCAGTTGTCAGATTTTATATATCCCTTTTTACGAAATCCGTCAGTTATTAAAGTTCAGTCCTGAATTTGGTGAGAATTACATTGCTTTTCTCGCTACAAGGGTAATGAATTTTAAAGAAAAGCTGAAAATGCTTCAATATAAGGATGTTCGATCCCGAATCATTTATTATTTGTCAAACGAATTCAAGAAATCGGGATCTATCAATATAGCACTCAGTCACTCTAAAATTGAAATTGCTAACATTTTAGGGATTGCAAGGCCTTCTCTTTCCAGAGAATTGAAGCATATGTCCAATGAGAACATCCTATTGGTAAATGGTCATATAATCACCTTGTTAAAACCCGAATTATTTATCCTCTAAAACACTACCACCAACAACATTTTGAATTGTTCCAGCGCATATACTGCGTGAGGAAGTTTTGCAGGCATTACGATGGATTCTCCTTCGAGCAGTTCATAATCAGTTCCATCAATTGTAATTTTCCCTTTTCCATCCAGGCAGGTAACAATAGCATCTCCTTCTGACTCATGTGTACTTATTTCTTCGTCTTTATCAAATGAAAATATCGTCATGCTGACCGCCTGGTTCTGTACCAGTGTTTTGCTGATGATCTGTCCTTCTTGATAAGATACTTGTTCTTTTAATTTCACAATTTCTGCTTTTTTCACATTTTTCATAATGTCTGCCATATCATTTTCTCCGTTTCTATACGTTTTATTTTATATATTTCAACTCTAACTCTTCTAAAAGCCCTATATAATATTTTTGTACTCCTTTTTCTTTGGCATCTTGCTCAAACTCTTCTGTCTGTGAATTTACATGTTCTAATATTTCCGGATCAAGCTTCTTTTCAGCAAAAGTGTAAACAAGTTCATCTTCTTTTTTAATATGTCGTGCTAAATGATTGGCGTATCCAACTGCATTGGCTATTACATCTATTTTGCTTTCTTCATTACCGGATCTTACTTTTTCTAAAGCCGACATCAATTCACTAATAAATAATCTTCCCCAGTCATGCTCAACCAACATTCCACTTTTTATAAGATTTTCACCAATCTTACCAAGGTTATCTACCATTTCTTTAAATAAGAACTTTTCTTCTTTTCCATGATGATGAACATCCGCATAATTTTTTATAAAATCTATCATCTTGTCAAAATCTTCATAATTGATTTCTTCTCCTTGTAAAATCCTATAAGAAGCAGCTCTAACTACCTTTAACATCCTGATAATGTTTTTATGTTCTTCTACCATTAATTCAATGCTGGTCATTTCAAATTCCTCCTTATTTCATAACTATCAGTTCCTGTTTTCTTGTATAAATATACGGTATTATCCAAACTTCCTTTTATGAATTCATCTCTAAGAATATAATAAACAGTAATATCTCCATTTACCTCATTCCAATATTTTTGATGAACACAGCTGTTTCTTTTCCAAACAATCTTTTCCTCATTTTCCTCAATTACACTATTGGCATGATCACAGGGCATTCCATCAAGTAAACTATCACTTATGGCTTTATATGCATTTGAAACATTTTCTATAGTAATGGTTCTAAATATAGATTTTCCTATGATTTGAAATATATCTTTTATTTCATTTAAAATTTCAGGTTTCTTTTTTTGTAATAATGTTATACTTTCTGCCAACTTATATTCTTCTCTGGATACCTGTTCTTGAAGCCATCCATGAATATTGCTCTGATCAATCACTCCTTCAAGTGGTCTTGTCTCTGATTTACCATATTTAGTATTCAAATATTCCCTTAACTCTGGGATAGTTTCTTCCCCTGCTTCAATAATCTTATTTACAATACTTTGCTGAATCTGAATTTTATTATATAACCAATAATGTATTGGACCTAAAAATGCACTCATTGTTTACCTCCTAGTCTAGTGTTTATCACTCTTATACTCATATTATTTTTATCTCTTTATGCTGTTATTATAATA
>CAYYVJ010000114.1:2387-5422 GCA_964475115.1 uncultured Lachnospiraceae bacterium | reverse complement strand
TTTTTGATTGCAAAAATTAATCTTTCATTTTTGATTATTCCATTAATTCTTATGCCATTTTTAATAAGGGCGGTATTGGATTTTAAGAAAAGAGCTCGTAGAAATTTTAAAGAAATTCGTGATAGAAGTGCAGCAATGAATCTGAGAACACAGGAAAATATTGCAGCAGTTCGTATTGTTCGTTCCTTTACCAATGAAAATCTAGAGAAGGAAAGATTTGATCGCTCAAACACGGATTTTTCAGATGCACGTTTAGAACAGGTCTGGTTATCTTCAAAGTTTGATTTGACCTTTAATACCATTAAGCAGATTGCTTTTATTGGCACAATTTTAATCGGTGTAATTTTAGCAATTAAAGGCTATATCAGCGTTGGTTATATTTTGGCTTCCTCTACATACGTAATGCGAATTATGCATAACATTACTGGTTTGAATAATCATATTTTCAACATGCAACAGATGCTGATTGCAGGGGTAGAATTGAAGAAATTCATGGAAAAGGAAAGTAATATTCCTGATAGCAAGGAGAAAAATATTCACTGTGATGCTCCAAATATTGAACTTAAGGATGTGAACCTTGAAATTGATGGACAACACATTTTGAAGAACATTAGTCTTAGTATTCCATATGGTAAAAAAATTGGTATCGTAGGTGAGACCGGATCTGGAAAAAGTGTACTTCTAAAAACACTAGTACGTATTCGCGATATTACTGGAGGAAGCATTACCATTGCTGGACATGATATTAAGGATTTTAGTCTGGAGAATTTAAGAAATATGTTTTCTTATGCATTCCAGGACGTGTTTCTGTTTTCCAATACCATCGAATCAAATATTGCATTTAGTAGACCAGATATCAATGAGCACATGGTAACGAAGGCAGCAACCCATGCACAAGCCGATAAGTTTATTGATGCTTTGGCAGATCGATATAAGACCATAGTAGGTGAGAGAGGCCTTGGTATTTCTGGTGGGCAGAAGCAGAGAGTATCTATTGCTAGAGCCTTCCATAAGAATTCACCAATTTTTGTTTTGGATGACTCTACCAGTGCATTAGATGTGAATACGGAGCGTATCTTGCTTCAGGATATAAACGATAATTTCTCAGAAAAAACTGTAATTATTACAGCCCATAGATTCTCATCCGTTGTTGATTGCGATGAAATTCTTTATATGAAGGATGGCGAGATTACAGAAAGAGGAACATTTGAAGAGTTGATGGCTCTTGGAGGAAGTTTTGCGCATGTATATAATGTGCAACAAGAGCAGAAGGACAGAGCGATTGATTATGACAATCTTTCAGAAGCGGGAGGTGAGAATAATGGCTAAAAGAAATACCTTTTTCGAAGATGAAAAGCTTGGAAAGAAGATAGATATTAAACAGTTAGGAAGAACGTTACAGTATATTCTACCCTATAAAAAGCTTTTAATTTTAGTAAGCAGTATGATGCTCATAGCGTCAGTAGTATCCTTATTCCCACCAAGACTTTTAAAGATTGTAGTTGATGAAGTAGTAGTAGATAAAAATTATAAGCAGCTGGCACTAGTGGGAGCAGGATTAATCCTACTTGCATTGGTAGAGATTTTATCTACCTTTATCCAGACAAGAAGCATGGGTAGTATGGGGCTTAAGATTATCTCTCAGATTCGTAGCGATATTTTTGAGAGATTGCAGAAATTGTCTTTTGATTATTTTGATAATCGTCCAGATGGTAAAATCGTCGTTCGTGTAACAGAGTATATTAACGGGTTGGCAGACTTTTTCTCCAATTATGTTATGATGTTTGCCATCTACGTTGTAAAGCTTGTGGTAGTTACTGTATTTATGATTTCCTTAAGTCCTACACTTACCTTAATTGTGTTTGCTACCATTATTCCAATGATGACTATTGTATTTGTGCTTCGTTCTCTTTTAAGAAAGATGTACACAGTGCTTCGTTTTAAAAACTCTAATCGAACTGCATTTCTTGTAGAATCAATTATGGGTGAGCAGATTGTAAAAAACTATAACCGTGTTGAAATCAATATGGAAGTATACAAGCAGCTTCATGAAGAAAGCGTAGATATATGGTGGAAGATTACCAAGAGTTCCAGATTGAACCATCCTGTGATAAATACCTTTTGGAATATTGGCACCTTATCTATCTATGGGGTAGCCTTGGCACTGATTTTGGCCGGAAATGATATGATTACCGCAGGATTGGTTATTACCTTTACTACATATATGAGTTCCTTTCAGGAACCATTGTCTCAGATATCTACCATTATCCAGGAACTTGCACAGGTAAGTTCGAATCTAGAGCAGGTATTTGATACCATCGACTATCCTTTAGAGATTAAAGATAAGGAAAATGCAATTGTACTGGAGCACATACATGGAAATATTGATTTTGACGATGTAACTTTCGCTTATGAAGACGGTGTAAATATTTTGGAACATTTTGACCTTCATGTAAAAAAGGGTGAAACCATTGCACTAGTAGGGCCTACGGGAGCAGGTAAGACTACTATAATCAATATGCTGACCAGATTCTATGATGTGAAAGAGGGTAGTGTTACCATAGATGGTATCGATGTAAGAGATATTAGCCTTTTCTCTTTACGTAAGGAAGTTGGCGTGCTGATGCAGGATCCATTTATTTTCAAGGGAACTGTCATTGACAATATTCGCTATGGTAAGTGGGATGCTACGGATGAGGAATGTATTGCTGCTGCAAAACTTATTTTTGCAGATAAATTTATCCAGAGATTAAGGGATGGTTATTATCAAGTATTAGAAGAACGCGGAAGTGGTTTGTCTGCCGGAGAAAAGCAGTTAATCAGCTTTGCTCGAATTGTGCTAAAGAACCCATCCGTAATTCTTTTAGATGAGGCAACTAGTGCAATCGACACAGAGACAGAGATCTACATTAAAGAGGCTTTGGATATTTTAATTAAAAATAAGACGGCTTTTATCGTAGCCCATAGATTATCCACCATTCGTAATTCCGACCGTATTTTATTTATTAGTAACAAGGGAATTGCAGAAGAAGGAA
>CAYYVJ010000114.1:0-2287 GCA_964475115.1 uncultured Lachnospiraceae bacterium | reverse complement strand
TGGTACAATTTACCAATATTTTTTAAAAGACTAATGATAAGACATGGAGGAAGAATGGGAAGAATAAAAATAAGAGGAAAAATTTTAAGTTTATTTATTACGGTTTTAATTATCTTTAGTGTTGTGGTGAATGTGTTAATTTATTTCTATTTTAATCAGTACGTAATTGATACTAATCTAGGTAGTGGTATCTCTTTTGCAACAAAATATCTGGATGAACAGATAGATGGTGAATGGAATATTATAGACGGTAAATTGTATAAAGGCGATATATTAATTGATCAGAATGAAGCTCTTGTAGATGCAGTGAAGTCAATGACAGATGCAGAGTTCACAATCTTTATGAACAAAACAAGAGTAGCAACTACTGTTATGCAGGATGGAGAAAGAGTAATAGGTACGGATGCAAATAAGGTGGTTGTAGAAGAAGTTATAGATAATAAGAAGCAATATAGTGGGGAAGCGGAAGTTGTTGGAGAAGCTTTCTTGACAGTTTATGAACCAATCACTTCTTCTGACGGTGAAGTAGTAGGGATGCTCTTTGTCGGTCTTCCGAAATATGTTGTTGCGGAAGATGTTAATGGCCTTATGAAAGGGATAGTTCTTGCGACTGTTATTCTTATGGCAATATCTACTCTTGTAGTGTTGTTGTTTACGAAACGTGTTATCTGTAACCCACTAGAAAAGATGAAAAAACATATGGGACTTATGGCTGGAGGAGATTTAACATTTGCAATTTCTTCATCAGATATGTCTAGAGGGGACGAATTTGGTGACATGGCAAGAGCCTTGCAAAACACTCTAGATAGCATGAGAGGAATGATTGAAATTGTTCAAAGTAACTCGGAAGACATTGATACAAATGCAGAAAGTTTAGGGCAATTATCCGAAGAGATGGCTAGTGCCACCACAGATGTTGCAACAGCTATTCAGAATATAGCGCAAGGTGCTGAGGAGCAGGCGGAAGAGTTAGTTCAGATCCATGAGATTACACGTGAATTTGGAATAGAGTTGGAAGGTATTGTAGAAGTTTTGGAAGATATTAATAATAACACCCAGGAAATTGGCGGATTTGTGGAAAAGAGTACTGTAGATATGGACAAGCTGGCAAGTACTATTAGCCGTATCGCAAACGAATCCAAAGTCAATGCAGAGTATATAAAAGCATGGGGTGATAAAATTGGTAAAATTAATGATATTACATCAGTCATGAATGGAATAGCAAACCAAACTAATTTACTTGCATTAAATGCAGCAATAGAAGCAGCAAGAGTAGGAGAGGCTGGAAAAGGCTTTGCAGTAGTTGCTGATGAGATAAGAAGTTTGGCTGAGGAAAGTAAAAGATCTTCCGAGGATATAACAGAATTGATTGGTGATGTTATACAAAATGGAGATACAATGATTAGTGGTTCCCAGGTCATGACTGAAGAATTGCAAAAGCAGATTGAAACAGTTGAAACTGCTCTAACTTCCTTTGGAAAGATTCGAGATTCAATTAATAAAATTGTTCCACAAATGCAGGAAGTTAATGATGCATCAGAGCAATTGCAGAGAGATAAGGATAATATGCTTACCAAGGTAGGTCATGTTGCTGCTGCTTCAGAAGAAGTGTCTGCTTCCACACAAGAAATAAATGGTATAGCTGAAGAGTTGAACGCTTCAACAGAAGAAGTGGCATCAACAGCTCAAGGCTTGACTGAGATGACAGAAAAAATGATGAAAAATATTAGTGTTTTCCATGTATAAATAAAATCAAAGGGACATTTCATTTTATGAAAGGTCCCTTTGATTTTGATTATCCAAGGAATAAAAGACTTGTCGAATTATGTTGTAAAATTTCTAATGAATGTGCTATTATTGGGGTAATAACAATGATAAAAATGGAGGTCAATATGAGTTTATATCAAATTAGGGTTGAAGATATTAATAATAATGTTATTGTGTTAGAGCAGTACAAAGGAAAAGTTCTTTTAATTGTTAATACCGCCACAGAATGTTTTTTTACCCCGCAGTATGAAGGACTTCAAGAACTGTATAACAGCTTTCATAAATTTGATTTTGAAGTATTAGATTTCCCATGTAATCAATTTGGTAAAGATGCACCGGGGTCAATTGAAGAAATTGATAAATTTTGTGTAGATACATTTAAAACAAGCTTTCCCAGATTTCAAAAAATCAATGTAAACGGAGAAGATGAATCAATATTATTTACCTACTTAAAGAGACATGAAAAAGGATTTTTTAACCGAAAAATCAAGTGGAATTTTACTAAATTTTTAGTCGATCA
>CAYYVJ010000113.1:0-5441 GCA_964475115.1 uncultured Lachnospiraceae bacterium | reverse complement strand
AGGAAACTTTAGTAGGGCAACAGCAGTTGGTTTATTCCAATCTGTAGTAGGTTTATTATTAGTACTTCTTTCTGATCGAGTTGCTAAAAAGCTCGGTGAAGATGGATTACTTTAGGAGGTGAGGACATGGCGAAAACAAAAGAAGTTGTTACAAATGAAGAAAAAAGTCGCGATGGGGCTCCTCATGGAGTAAGTAAGATTAAAATCGCAGATATTATAATGATGACCATATTGGTAATTTTATGTTCTACTTGTGTTTTACCATTTGTTCATTTGGCATCTAAGTCTATAAGTAGTAGTACAGCCGTTTTGGCGCAGGAAGTATATTTTATACCAAAAGATATTAATTTGGAGGCATATAAATCAATTTTTAAAGATGGACAATTAACACATTCTATGACGTATTCTGTGTATATGACAGTAATATTTACAGTGCTTGGATTGTTTGTCACCTTATGTGCAGCATATCCATTATCAAAGAAAAGATTAAAAGGAAGAACATTCTTTACTTTTATTCTAATGTTCCCAATGTATTTTAGTGCTGGTTTAATCCCAGCATATATATTGATGAAAGATTTAAAGTTATTGGACACTATGTGGGTACTTATTTTTCCACTTATCTTTTCACCATATAACATGTTGATTTTAAAGACATTTTTACAATCTTCTATACCAGATAGTTTGGAAGAATCAGCATTCCTAGATGGTGCAACAAATATTCAAATATTGCTTAAAATTGTGCTTCCACTTTCAAAATCAATTATGGCAACATTAACATTGTTCCTAGCTGTTGGACGATGGAACGCATTTGCAGATGCCAAATACTATATCACAACAAAGGCATTACAACCAATACAGTTACTACTTAGTAACATGGTATTAGCGGCAGCAGATACTGCAACGTCTCTTTCAGAAGGTTCAGCAGCTACTAATACACCAGAAGTTTTTCAAGCGGCAGCAGTTATGTTTGCGACAGTTCCAATCTTATGTATCTATCCTTTTGTTCAAAAATACTTTGTTAAGGGTGTTATGATTGGTGCAGTAAAAGGTTAGTTCACTCATAAAAAATGAGTTTACTATATATAAAATTTTCTTATAAAAGGAGGAAAAACTATATGAAAAATTTTAAGAAGATTGCACTTGTATTTGCAAGTGTACTAGTAATGGGAAGTTTAGTTAGTTGTGGCGGAAAAGAAGAACCAAAAGCAACTACAGCAGCTCCTGAAGCAACAACAGCAGGAGAAACAACAACAGAGGCACCAGCAGTTGCAGGAATGGAAGGCTGGACACCATTTGCAGATACCGTAGAAATCACAGTTCCTGTGTATGACCGTTCAAAAGAAGGTTACCCAGCAGTTGATGATAACTATTGGACAAAATGGGTTCAATCTGAATTTGGTGATAAATACAATATCAAAGTAACTTATGTTGCTATTCCTCGTTCAGACGTTATGACAAAATACTCAATGTTAATCGCAGCAGATCAAACACCTACTATCCTTATGGAATATGATTATCCAAAGGTAGCACAGTGGGCAAACGACGGTGCTATGCAAGCGTATGATATCGATGCATTTGCCCAAGTTGCACCAACATACTATGGTAAAATGGTAGAAAATAACCAACTAGGTTATACAGATATCAATGGTGAAACATACTTTGCATTATCTGAAAGACCATACTATAATACTACTTTTGCACATGCAACATTCGTAAGAATGGACTGGTTACGTCAAGTTGGATATGACCATGTTCCAACAAGCTACGAAGAGCAAATGGATGCAATGCAAAAAATCGTTGATGCTGGCCTTGCAAAAAATCCATTGGGTGGATTTTTACCAACTGCAGCATATGTAGGAAACTTTGCATTTAGAGATTTCCCTGTTGACGAAGCAGAATGGGTTATGCATTCAAGCTTAGGCACAGCATCCTTAACTTGGGAACCAACTTATAAACATTTAAAGAGAGCAAATTCAGAATTTAATAAAGGCTTATTAGATCCAGAATATGATCTTGCTCTATATGATACAGACGTAAAAGCTGACTTTATCAATGGTGAAATTTATCAATATGGTGGATATATGTCCCCTAACGTAGACTGGTTAACTTCTTTCTATGAGAAAAATCCAGATGCTGAGTTAGCACTAGCTTCTAACTATGCATCTGTTGAACCTGGAGTAGTAGATAATGCTCAAATCCGTGCAGACAACCCATTTGGTATGATCATTGGATTTGCTCATTCAGCAACAGAAGAGCAATTAAAAGCTGCTTGGATGTATATGGAATGGATGGTTCAAGAAGAGACATTATTTACAATGGAAAATGGTGTTGAGGGTGTAACTTATACTCTTGATGCAAATGGACTTCCAGTTGTTGATGGCGAATACAGAGGCGAAGAAATGTTAAATCACAATGCAAACATTGATATGACATGTATCGCTCATGCTTCTAAGAAGATTGGTACAATAGAAGAAACAATTTCATCTATGGCACCAACAGGACTTCCACAAGACTTTACACAAGCTTTAATTGATAACTATTATGAATTGAAAGAAATTGCTGATAAAGGTCATGCTTATCCAGATCCAGTATTTGCTGTAGCGATTGATGCTGAAAGTGAATATTCTGCTACATTATTAAGCTTATATCAAGAATATTCAGTTACACTTACAAAAGCTGATCCAGCACAATTTGATGCATTATATGCAGATTTGTCACAAAAATACCTAGATGCTGGTTATCAAGAAATTATAGATGCTAGATTAGAAGCTTATAAAGCAGGAAATTCAACAAAACTTCCTGAATAAGTTTATATAATCAGATAGGTTGAAAAATTGAAGCCATCCTCAAGTGTTTTGGGGATGGCTTCTTCTTATTTGGATTTTCTTCAGGTTGTAAATTTACCAGATTTCTGCTAAAATGTTAGAAATAACAAAAAATACAAAAGGCAAGGATGAATGGAAGGAAGGTGATTCACACATGAAGAAAAGAAAGAAAGAATTGGTGGAATACCGTTCCTATGATTTGCCATATGACTTTCCTGTTTTACTACTAGAAGGAGAACGCTGGAAGATTTCAGATAAAAAGAGTGGTGTGTATCATTTTCATAATGGCTTAGAAATCGGAATGTGCTCTACCGATGATGGATTTATGGAATTTGAAGGAGATATTCAATCATTTAAGGCAGGGGACATAACATGTGTTCCTAAAAATGTTTCCCATACAACCTATAGTTCACCAGGGAAACAAAGTCTTTGGACATATATTTTTCTAGATACTGAAAGGCTTTTTCATAATATGTTACGAGATGGAGACAATTCTGTGAATTTTTCCATGACTGACATACCTGATTTTAGATATATATTACATGGTGAAGAATATCCTAAAATCCACACTTTGATTACTTATATTATAGATGAGTTAAAAAGGAAGCCAGAACGTTATCAGGACTCTGCTAGAATGCTTTTGTTTGCTCTATGTACCGAAATATTGAGAGTGCAGAATGGTATAGCTAATGATTCTAAAAATGCAAACGGAGTAGAACATAAAAAAGGAGTGGCTGATGAGTCTGATCGAGAATCTTCTATTACAATTGCTGTGGACTATATAGAGAAAAATTTTAAAAAGCAATTTTCTATTGAATTTTTAGCGGAAATGTGCCATTTAAGTGAAACCCATTTTAGAAGAGTATTTCAAGCTACTATGGGAGCAAGTCCTTTGGATTTTATTACGAATGTAAGAATCAAGAAGGCTTGTGCCTTGCTTAAAACGACCAATGATTCTGTAACTTATATCTCAGAGCAAGTTGGATTTGGTTCTATTTCTAGTTTTAATAGAAGTTTTAGTAGAGTAATGGGTTCCTCTCCTAGGGAATGGAGAAAACAGGTACTTTTCTCAGAAGGAAAGCCAGAGTCAATGGAGATTGTGGAATACAAGGGATGGCTATAGAAAATGTGTTTATAGATTATGGATTTAAAATAAGGAGGCAGTATGTTAAAATTAGAATATGATGAGAATCAAATAAAAGAGATAATTGACAAAGTTGTTAGAAAAACGATGACGATGGATTTGACTTGGGATTGGCCATGCGGAGTAGCACATTATGGAGTGTCACTTGCATATGAAAAAACAAAGAATCCAGAATATTTAGATATGTTAGTAAAATGGACGGATGAATATATTGAGCTTGGACTTCCAAACTGGACTGTAAATACTTGTGCAATGGGACATTCTATGATCGTTCTTTATGAAGCAACAGGTGATGAAAAATATTGGGACATTGTAATGAGCAAGGTTGACTATATTAGAAATAAGGCACTTAGATTCGGTGATGATGTGTTACAACATACGGTTTCAATTAACAATGACTTTCCTGAGCAAGCATGGGCAGATACATTGTTTATGGCAGCATTTTTCTTATTAAGAGTAGGAATCAAATTAAAAGATAAAGATATGATAGAAGACGCGCTAAATCAGTATTATTGGCACATTAAATACTTACAGGATGAAAAAACAAGTCTTTGGTATCATGGATATAATAATATTAATAAAGATCATATGTCAGGATTTTATTGGGGAAGAGCAAATGCATGGGCTGCTTATACCATGTCACAGGTGGGAAGAAGACTTCCTGAACCATATTTATACCCTAAGTACATGGATGTTGACTGTGCATTAAGAGATCAATTAGCAGCACTAAAATTGCTTCAAACAGAAGACGGATTATGGAGAACGATATTAGATGACGAGGAATCCTACGAAGAAACGTCTGCTGCCTGTGGAATTGCAGCTGCGATGATAGAAAATAGAAACCCTCTACATTCTAAATATGTTCAAAAGGCATTAAAAGGAATTTTGGATAATATTTCAGAAGACGGACGTGTATTAAATGTTTCTGGAGGAACTGCTGTCATGAACGACAGAGAAGGATACAGAAATGTTCCTAAGTCTTGGAGCCAAGGCTGGGGACAAGGTCTTGCTCTAGCATTCTTGGTTGCCTTACTTGACAAAAAATAGGTGCTAGCTTATAGTAATAATGTAGCTTTTTTTTGAAGGTGCGCTTAGGTGTGCCTAAGAAATATAGAAAACGGAGGTATAATAAATGAAAATAGCTTTAATAAATGAAAATAGCCAAGCATCAAAAAATGAACTTATCTACAACACTTTAAAGAATGTAGTTGAACCTATGGGACATGAGGTGTATAACTATGGTATGTATAGTGCAGAAGATGAAGCTCAGTTAACATATGTACAAAATGGACTTTTAGCAGCAATCTTACTTAACTCAGGAGCAGCTGATTATGTAATTACAGGTTGCGGTACTGGTGAAGGTGCTTTACTTGCAGCGAACTCTTTCCCTGGTGTGTTATGTGGACACATTGTAGATCCATCTGATGCTTTTATGTTTTCACAGATTAATGATGGAAATGCAATTGCTCTTC
>CAYYVJ010000112.1:0-5755 GCA_964475115.1 uncultured Lachnospiraceae bacterium | reverse complement strand
ACATGGCAAACTTATCGTTATGGTTCAACGAATACACCGGATTTATTCAGTGGTATTGTTGTTAAAGGCGAAAGCAATTATTTACCAAGTAATTTAATGAGTTACACTACAGATGACTATATTTCAACGTTACCAGGATATACTGCTCAAGTTTTAACTTTTTCGGTGATGATTATTTTCCTAATTATTATAACAGCGTTTGTATTAGGGATATTTATTTATGTATTGACAATTCAAAAAACCAGCATGTTTGGGGTTATGAAAGCACAAGGTATTTCTAATGGATATATTGGTGGATCTGTTATCATACAAACATTTTTACTTGTTGCATTTGGAATTGCCGTTGGCTTAGTGCTCACTATATTAACAGGAATTTTCCTATCTGATGTGATTCCATTTGCGGTCAACATTATGTATTATTTAGTAATCACAGCTGCCTTTTTCTTATTTGCGCTTTTTGGAGGATTATTCTCAGTGAGTGCTGTGTTAAAAATAGATCCATTAAGAGCGATAGGAGGTTAATATGAAACAATTAATAGAAATGACTGGTGTTACAAAAGACTTTTTACAAGGCGATAATATTATTAATGCTCTTAAGGAAACGAATTTTACTGCTTATGAAGGGGAACTAATTGGGATTGTAGGACCATCTGGTTCTGGTAAATCCACATTTTTGACTATTTTAGGTGGATTACAAAAACCAACAACAGGAAAAGTGTTGCTAAATGGAAAGCCTTTTAGCGAGTTAGATATTAAAGAAAAATCAAAAATTCGTTTAGAAAATATTGGTTTTATCTTGCAAGCTTCGAATTTGATTCCTTTTCTAACGATTAAAGAGCAAATGATTTTATATAATAAAATTACTAAATCCAAAGTGAATCAGCCTTGGATGAATGAACTATTTTTAAAACTCGATGTGGAAAAACTAAAAGATAAATACCCTAATGAATTATCGGGTGGAGAAAGACAACGTTCGGCGATTGCCAAAGCATTATATCATCAACCTTCCGTAATATTTGCGGACGAACCAACAGCAAGCTTAGATACCAATCGAGCATATGAGGTCGTTAAGTTATTAGCAAAAGAAACCAAAGAACAAAAGAAGGCAACCATCATGGTTACTCATGATGAAAGAATGCTAGAGTTTTGCGATAAGGTGTATGTGATTGTTGATGGCGTATTAAGCCAAAGAAGCGATCTGTAAATAAAGCTCTTAAAAGTAACTGTTATTGTACTTTTGCAAGTTCTTGACAAACCATTTTCACAGGTATAATATATTAAAGATAGAATACAAAGACACACATAAAGCAGCCCGCTGCTCTATGTGTGTTTTATTAAGTAATCTAAATGTATAGGACTAAGAGAGGATGGAAAAATGCAGGCATTAATATTAATACTTAAACAAGTTGAGTTAATCGACAAGATTCTGCATCAACTGGCAGAAGCAGGAATTAAGGGAGGAACAATACTAGATGGAACGGGAATGGCTAAGTCATTATGTGATCTGAATGATACACCTATGTTTGGTATGCTTAGACATTTAGTTGGGGAAGATGGATTTGATAAAAGTAAAGTCATGATATTTGTGTTAGATGATAAACGAGCAATTGTGGCAAGAAGTACGATTAAAAAAACAGTTGATTTGAATGCGGCTAACACCGGAATAATGTTTGCCGTACCGATTACATATGTAGAAGGGTTTGGTGAAAATTAATGGAATCAGATATATTGTTTAATTTATCTATTTCCTTGTTGTTAGGTTTGTTATCAGGAAAAGTAATGAAAATGATGAAGATGCCTAATGTGACAGGTTATTTACTAATAGGATTATTGGCAGGGCCTTATTGCTTGAATCTACTTTCTATAGATATAATAGAGAAGCTTTCTATTATTCCAGAGGTTGCGTTAGGATTTATCGCATTTTCAATTGGTGCAGAATTTAAATTGTCATATTTAAAGAAAGTTGGAAAGGCACCTTTAATTATAGCTTTTACAGAAGCTCTTGGAGCTGTTTTACTAGTAGATTTAGTGCTTATTATTGCGGGATATGAAGTGTCATTTGTTCTTGTATTAGGTGCAATTGCAGCAGCTACAGCACCAGCAGCAACGTTGATGGTTGTTAGGCAATATAAGGCAAAAGGGCCTGTGACGAATACCTTACTTCCTGTTGTTGCAATTGATGATGCAGCGGCATTAATATTGTTTGGAATATCGGTAGCGATATCAAAAGCGATTACATCAACAGGCACAACTTCAATTGCTAGCACATTACTAGAACCAGTTATAGAGATAGTAGGAGCATTAATATTTGGTGCGATACTTGGGGTAGTCATAGCATTTGCTACAAAATGGTTTACAGGTAGAGGAAATAGATTATCTATATCAATTGCAATGATACTGCTATGTATAAGTGTGTGTAATATGCTGGGGTATTCTTCCTTGTTAGCATGTATGGCAATGAGTGCAGTATATGTTAATCTAGCTAAGGAAAGTAATACTGTATTCGAATTGATAGATAGATTTACGCCACCTATATTTATGCTTTTCTTTTTTATATCAGGTGCTGAATTGAATCTTACCATATTGCCAGCTGTTGGTGTGATTGGGATACTTTATATCGTTTTTCGTGTTATTGGAAAAGTCTCAGGAGCGGCTATTGGTGCAAGGATTAGTAAGTCAGAGCCTGAAGTTAGAAAATACTTAGGTTATACACTGATCCCTCAAGCTGGTGTGGCAATAGGCCTTGCAAGTGTATCTATGACAGTTGTACCTGAATATGGACAACAGATAAGAACGATAGTTTTATGTGGAACAGTTATCTATGAATTAGTTGGCCCTCTAGTTACAAAGTTGGCATTGAAAAAAGCTGGAGAGATTACGGCATAATAGTAGGGGGAGAATACCGTCTTTGTGATGGATTTGAAAATGGATGTGGTCAAGGCTGTTGCAAGATGGGAGTGGTAGACCTTTTATAAAAGATGAAAAAGAACGAATGGACTATCTATCAACAGGCAGTGAAATAATATTAAAAAAGGAGCTAAACTATGAGTGAGAATTGTAATCAAAACTGTGGCAGTTGTTCAGAAGTCTGCGCAGATAAAAAAGAAGAAAAAATTGATTTTTCAGAGAAATTACATGAAATGAGCAGTGTAAAAAAAGTGATCGGTATTGTCAGCGGTAAAGGTGGAGTTGGGAAGTCACTTGTCACTTCCATGCTCGCTGTTGCCATGAGTAGAAAAGGCTACCAGACTGCCATTTTAGATGCAGATATAACCGGTCCTTCTATTCCGAAAGCTTTTGGTATTAAGGAAAAAGCTAGAAACAGTGAAATTGGCTTGTTTCCTGTCAAAAGTAAGACAGGCATTGATCTTATGTCGATCAACCTACTTCTTGAAAATGACACGGATCCAGTTGTGTGGAGAGGACCAATTATCGCTGGTACAGTAAAGCAGTTTTGGACGGATGTTATATGGAAAGATGTGGATTTCATGTTTGTTGATATGCCACCGGGCACTGGTGATGTTCCCCTTACGGTATTTCAATCTCTTCCTGTTGATGGGATTATTATTGTGACTTCGCCACAAGAACTAGTATCAATGATTGTTTCGAAAGCGGTTAAAATGGCCGAAATGATGAATATCCCTATTATTGGTTTAGTAGAAAATATGTCTTACTTTAAATGTCCTGATAATGATAAGGATTATCAGATATTTGGTGAAAGTCACATTGAAGAAATTGCTGATAAACATAATTTAAAGGTTCTTGCTAAGTTGCCGATTGATCCGAAAATTGCAGCTGCATGTGACAAGGGCTTGATCGAGTTTTATGATGGAGATTGGCTTGATAGTACATCAGAATTACTAGAGGAAAGACTTGGAGAAAATAGATAGTGAGTAAACATTCAACATTAGCAAAAGGAATTCCTGAAGCGGGAATTGCCCCAGGTACAACATGGGAGGAACTGCCTGAAGATTGGGTGTGTCCTCTCTGTGGTTGCGAAAAACAGTATAAGCCTTATCAAGCAGAATATAGATTTCCTGCTTGATAAGGCTGTTTTCATTTTAGCCGACTAGTTAACCAGTTAGTGATCTCATTCTTATCTTTATCAATGGGCGATATTTTTTCCCAAAGGCTAGTAAAATGTTCTTCAAAAGCTTTAACAATAGTTGGTTCCGTGATTGAAAGCTTAGTAAAATTATTTTCTGTAGAAGACTCAAACAAATTAAGGAGCACAGCTTTTCTTTCTTTGATAACATAAATACATTTAGATAATTCAGAAAAATCATCTAAATTATGATGTAAAACTGCTAGCTGATAATTCTCATATTTATTTATAAAATCTGCAATGTAATTTATGCATTCTACTATTTCATCATATTCTAGATCAACTACATAATTTCCTAAGTGTGTAAAGACTGTTGATTTATGATTCTCTACCATTTCATTTATATGAGAAGCATAGGAGATGTTGTAATATTTATTCTTTTTTAGATTATTAATGGTTCCTGTATACATCCTATCTAAGTGAAGTAAGGTAATATGAATCGCTTCATCAGGTAATCTAAGCCTTTTCAAAAATCTTTCATATAAATGCATAGGGATTAAGACCATATTAAGACCGTAATTATAACTGTATTGCATATTGTCGTACTCGATGACTTGCGTTATAAACTCTGTATATTTGTTTTGCATAGTAGAGTTATAATAATTGGCAATTTCCTTCGTATGACTTTTTAAAATTGCTTTAATATAATTTGAGTATATAGCGACTGAAATAGGATTTTTCAAATAAAAAGCCCAATCCACTAATGAATTTGGCTTTGAAGGAAAGCAAGTTAGTGAAGCAACATCTGTAGCAATAAATATTTCACGCTCTGTTGTAAATAAGTCATGTTTATAATAGTAAAAGAAATTCACTTTTCCGGTCTTTGATAGGGGGAGTGAATAATCAACTAAACTTATGATTCTATTAATGTTTGTATCTAGTTTTATGATAAAGATAACTTTCCATCCTTTTTCAATAAGCTTATATAAATAATCATATATTTTCTTTGCAATATCTTTAGCGATACCATTAATGTCATAGTTGTTATAGGTAATATATAATACATTATCCTTTATATTATTATAACTGAGTGTATATTCTAAAAAATCTAAAGAAGTTAATAAAATATTCTCAGTACCCTGCACTATTCTTTCAGTTACAGGAGATTCCGAACCTTCGAATACAAAATTAGTATTTATTTCAACAGGAGTATAAATATTTTGTGTGGATGCATTTTCTTTTTTTGTTTTTTTGTTTTTTTCTAAGGAGTATCCTTGCGCTTCGTATAACATCTTTTTTATTTTATCTACCATACTAAGTGTATCTTGTGAGTTATGGTAGCTTAGATACAATTCATTAATCGAATTGATTTGATAGGAATTATAGATGTTTTTTTCTAAAAATTCAGCTATATTTTCAATGTATCTTGTATCACAAGCTGGAATTCTCTTTTCGTTTATCCAACGATTCACGAGAGAATTATCTACATTGATAGCTTTCGATAAACGACTCATACTTAAATCTAGAGCAGATAATAAATACTTTAGGCATTGGCCAAAACTAATGTTAGACATTAAAGCCCTTCTTTCGTATAAAAAAATAGTAATTAAAGTGTTACTTTAATGCATAATAATATGCTTTTCTATATAAATTGTCCTTGAGTTTCCGTTAATTGTATCTGAAAAATAATTAGGGGCTCCCGAATTGTTA
>CAYYVJ010000111.1:0-5764 GCA_964475115.1 uncultured Lachnospiraceae bacterium | reverse complement strand
GATATGTATGCTCAAGCATATTTTGATTATGATTCTAAAAAATCTGGTGGTGTTACCATTTCACATTTACGTTTTGGTAAAAACAAGATTAAATCCACTTATTTAATTTCAAAAGCTAACTTTGTTGCTTGTCATACACCTGCTTATATGACAAAATACAACATGGTTCAAGATTTGAAAGAAAATGGAACTTTCTTGTTAAACTGTGGATGGGATATGGAAGCTTTAGAAGCAAACATTCCAGGACAAGCGAAGCGCTATATGGCTGAGCATAATATTAAATTCTACACAATTGATGGATATAAGCTTGGTAAAGAAATTGGACTTGGTGGTCGTATTAATACGATTCTTCAATCTGCATTCTTTAGTTTGGCAGACATTATTCCTGCTGCTGATGCAATCAAATATATGAAAGATGCTGCAACAGCTACTTATGGTAAAAAGGGTGACGCTATTGTTGCTATGAACCATGCAGCTATTGATAGAGGAGCTCAAGAAGTAGTTGAAGTTAAGATTCCTGAAAGCTGGAAAAATGCAAAAGATGAAAGCTTTACTTCTACAGCTACAGGAAATAAAAAAGATGCAGTTGATTTTGTAAATACAATTCAAGTAGCAGTAAATAGCCAAGAAGGAAACAATCTTCCTGTATCAGCTTTTGCTGATTATGTAGATGGAACAACACCTTCTGGAACATCAGCATTTGAAAAACGTGGTATTGCAATTGACAATCCTACATGGAAACCAGAAAACTGTATCCAATGTAATTTCTGTTCTTATGTATGTCCTCATGCAGTTATTCGTCCAGCTGCAATGACAGCAGAAGAAGCAGCAAATGCTCCTGAAGGTATGAAGAAATTACCTATGACAGGTATGCCAGGTCTTGAATTTGGTATTACTGTTTCTATATTAGATTGTACAGGTTGTGGATCATGTGCAAATGTTTGTCCTGGTAAAAAGGGTGAAAAAGCACTTGTTATGACACCAATCGATGAAAATAGAGATCAACAAGTATATGCAGATTATGCGAAAGAATTACCTGTAAAAGAAGAAATCTTTGAGAAATTCAAAGAAACTAGTGTTAAGGGAAGTCAGTTCAAACAACCTCTACTTGAGTACTCAGGTGCATGTGCTGGTTGTGGTGAAACACCTTATGCTAAATTGGTAACTCAATTATATGGTGATAGAATGTATATTGCTAATGCAACAGGATGTACATCTATTTGGGGTAACTCATCACCTTCAACACCTTATACTTCAAATCATGCTGGTAAAGGTCCTGCTTGGTCAAATTCATTATTTGAAGATAATGCAGAATTTGGTTATGGTATGTCTTTAGCTCAAGGCGCTATTAGAAATGGCCTTAAAGCAAAAATAGAAGATCTTAAAGAAGTTACAACAAAAGATTATGTAAGAGAAGCATGTACAGAATACCTAGAATCTTTTGATTTAGGTGGAGAAAATACAAAAGCAACTACAAAATTAGTAGCAGCACTTACTACAAGCATTGGTGAGGATGGATGCGAAAAAGCAAAAGAAATCTTAAAAGATGCTGATATGTTATCTAAAAAATCACAATGGATCTTTGGTGGTGACGGATGGGCATATGACATTGGCTTTGGTGGTGTTGACCATGTAATGGCTAGTGGAAGAGACGTTAATATTTTAGTATTCGATACAGAAGTTTATTCAAATACAGGTGGTCAATCTTCTAAATCTACACCAACAGGAGCAATTGCTCAATTTGCTGCCGCTGGTAAAGAAGTGAAGAAGAAAGATCTTGCACAAATTGCAATGAGTTATGGTTATGTATATGTTGCTCAAATCGCTATGGGAGCAGATTATAATCAATGTATCAAAGCAATTACTGAAGCTGAAAGTTATCCAGGACCTTCTCTAATCATCGCTTACTCACCATGTATCAACCATGGTATTAAAGGTGGTATGGGCAAGTCTCAGACACAAGAAAAAGATGCAGTACAAGCTGGATATTGGAACTTGTTTAGATTTGACCCTCGTCTTAAAGAAGAAGGAAAGAATCCTATGCAGTTAGATTCCAAGGCTCCTACTACAAGCTATCAAGATTTCTTAGCGAAAGAGGTAAGATATAGTTCCTTAAGTCGCTCAAACCCTGAAAGGGCAAAAGAACTCTTTGAAAGAGCAGAAAAAGAAGCACATGCTAGATATAAACACTTAACAAAGTTAGTTAAACTTTATGAAGTAGACGAAGAAGAATAATCAATTATATAATAGGTAAGAGGGCGATGAAAATCACCCTCTTTTTCCTTTGAGGCTAAAAGAATGATAAAATTCATTAAAAAGACAAAATTAGTCATTGAAAAGAATTATGAAAACCCATATTTGTTCTGTATTATGATAGCCATACTCTTAAATGTGGCAGTAGAAACATTAAGTAGGAAATCATTTATTCATGTAATGATTTATATGATTTCAAATCCATTGGTTTTTATATATAATTCATTAATCATTGCCGTAACCATATCATTTGTGCTATTAGCAAAAAGACAAGTATTTGGTTTTATTTTGCTATCTACAATATGGATTATACTTGGAATTATTAATAGTATTTTATTAGTATTTCGCACGACTCCATTTACAGCAGCAGATATAGGGATGATCAAATCTGCATTTACGATAATAGATACTTATTTAAATCCAATACAGATGATAATTATTAGTGTTTCTCTGTGTATGGTTCTATTTGGTGGAATCGTATTATGGATAAAAGCTCCTAAAGTACAAAAAAAGCTAGAATATACCAAGATAAGTACTTTCTTAGTATGTTTGTTTTTAGTACTTGTTTTTACGACAAACATTGGAATAAAAACAAATATTTTGGCATCTAACTTTGGAAATATAGCAGATGCCTTTAAAAGTTATGGTTTTCCATATTGCTTTGGAAATAGTCTGATTAATACAGGAATTGATAAACCATCAGATTATTCAGAGGAAATTGTTGAGGAAATTAGAAATGAAGTGGAAAGTCCTGTTATTCCAGAAAAAAATGAAAATATTATAGAGGATAAAACGAATTCCAAAGAAACATACCCAAATATAGTATTTGTTCAATTAGAATCGTTTATGGATCCATCTTATGTAAATGATATTGCTTTTTCTAAAGATCCAATTCCTACTTTTAGGAAATTAAAAGAAAAATATACTTCAGGCTTTCTAAATGTACCTTCTATTGGAGCAGGTACTGCGAATACAGAATTTGAAATAATTACAGGCATGAATTTGGATTTTTTTGGACCAGGCGAATACCCCTATAAAACAGTACTAAAGGAAACAACATGTGAGAGCATAGCTTATAACCTAAAAGAGTTGGATTTTTCAACACATGCGATTCATAATAATGATGGTACTTTTTATGACAGAAATAATATTTTTTCACAATTAGGATTTGACACCTTTACTTCAATAGAATATATGGATATAAAGGAATATACACCTATGGGCTGGGCGAAAGATTCTATACTTACAGATGAAATATTTAAAGCGTTAGAAGATACAAAAGAAAAAGATTTAGTGTATACGATATCCGTTCAAGGCCATGGAAGTTATCCAGAGCTAGAGATGCTAGCATATCCTAATATTAAAGTATCAGGTTCTATTGAAGAAAAACAAAGGATTGCTTTTGAGTATTATGTAAATCAACTATATGAAATGGATCTTTTTATTAATGACTTGTTATTAAAGTTAGAGGAGTATGAGGAAGATACTGTATTAGTTCTATTTGGAGATCATTTACCAGGCTTTGCTTTTACAGAAGAGGACTTAGCAAATAAAAATCTCTATCAAACTGAATTTGTTGTATGGAGTAATTTTGAAATGTGCGAAATGGATTATAATCTAGAAGCTTATCAACTTTCAGCCTATGTGCTGGAGTTATTGGATATCCAAAATGGAATACTAACTAAATATCATAAGTTTTTTAAAGATGAGACAAATTATTTAGAAGACTTGAAAATTTTAGAATATGATATGTTATATGGGGATATGGAAGTATTTCATGGTGTCAATCCATATGAAAAAACAGAAATTAAAATGGGAATAGATGAGATTTCTATCGATAATATTAAATTTTCTCAAGATAAAATTTTTGTTAGAGGAAATAATTTTACTGAGTTTAGTAAAATTACAATTAATGATAAAAAAGTTGAGACAAAGTTTTGGAGCAATAAGTTGTTAGAAGTCGAACAGGAACTTCTTAATTATGGAGATGTTATTATAGTCAACCAAATAGGAGAAGACAATATTATATTGAGTTCATCTGAGGAATATGTTTATACTGAGGAGATAAAAGAAATGAGGAGAAATAATGATTAAGAAAAAGTTAATGAATAAAAAAGTTGTTTTGGTAATTTTCAGCTTTGCCTTATTTGTCTTTACTGTGACCTTTTCGCTTCAGAGATTTGAAATTTCTCAGCAAAAACCAAGAGTAATGAAAGGGGTAGAACAATTTATGCTATCCCTTGCAGATGAGCGCTATAATACAAGTGAATTTTGGGAACTAATGAATAGGAGAATGATAGAATTAGATGGAATGATAAACATAAATTACCTGGACTCATCTTATGTTAATCAAAACACGAAAATGGACATCATTGGATCAAAAATAAATTACAATATTTTAAGGGATGAAAGTAAAAAGGAAATGAGTTTTGATTTTCAATCTGTTTATTTAGGTGCAGAATTCATATCAGGAAAAGGCTATCTAAATCAAGAGGAATTATTTGTAAAAATACCTGAAATTCATCCAGATACTTTTGTGATGAGCACTCATAATATAAAACATCAATACGAATCTTCTCTTGTTTATAAGCTTCTAGGGAAAAATGCGCCTCAATTTGAAAATGAATTTTCCATAGATGGATTCCCAGAGATAGAGATTCCAAAAGATATTAGATTACAAGACTATTTAGATGATTATATAAAAAGTAATAAAGAAATATTGGTGCAAGTATATGATAACATTCAGATAGAAAAATTAGACTCAAAAAGAGAATTATTCGTAGGCGATACGTTTAGGTTAACAAGTGGATATTTTGTTAGAATCCCGAATGAAGAAGCGATAGTATTATTAAAACCTTTTAGTAACTACATTACTATTGATGAGGATATGAAATTTATATTATTTTTAGATCAAGATAAAGTAATTAGGAGTTTAAAGACGGATATCATTTTTAATAGTCAAAATGGACCTAAAAAGGTAAACATTAGTGCAGATTTTATTGGTGAAGAATATGCATTTGATGAAGTTAACCTTACCATTCATTTATTGGAGGATGATCGTGTTTTTAAGGCATCTATCAAGAATACCTTTGAAGATATTTTGCGTCATATAGCCTTTGATTTTATGATGGAAAAGCCATATCAAACGAATTTGTTATCACTTGATGTGGATTATAGTAAGGCAACAGGAGAAAGTCAATTTATATTTGACGTAAATATTCCAGAAGTATTAGTAGGAGATGGAAGTGCTCATCTTGAACTTTTAAAGGAAGAAATCATTTATCCAAAAGAAACTCCAATAGAGATTTTCCAATTAGATATTATAAGTCTGTTAAAGTTAGTAAATGATCTGAATTTGTCATACTTTCAGTAGTATGCTAAAATAAGTAAGAGTTAAAAAGAAATAATCAGAATTGGTATATTTCTACTTATAGTAGATTAAAATAGTAATAATTAGGATATGATTAGGTGTATCTATATGAAAAAAATTATTACATATATTTGTGTAGTC
>CAYYVJ010000110.1:0-5876 GCA_964475115.1 uncultured Lachnospiraceae bacterium | reverse complement strand
GCGGAAGCGGCAGGAACTTCAGAAGTATTATTTAATATATTTGAGGGCTTAGTGAAGCCTGATTCAGAAGGAAATTTAGTTCCAGCAGTAGCCAGTGAGTACAAGATTGCAGAAGATGGGAAGACCTATACCTTTGTGTTAAGAGAAGACGTTTTGTTTCATAATGGTGAGCCGGTTACTGTAGAGGATATAAAATATTCAATAGATAGAAGCGCCGGCAAATTAGAGGGTCAAACACAACCTCTATTGTCGGCGTATTCTGGTATAGAGAGTGTTAATATTATTGACTCATCTACCATAGAAATTAATTTATACGAAGCAGATACAGAGCTAATCGGCTATTTAACAGCCGCAATTATACCAACAGGATATGAAGATAGTGCGACAAAACCAATTGGTACTGGTCCCTTTAAATTTGTATCCTATACACCACAACAATCCTTGATTGTAGAAGCAAACGAAGATTATTGGATAGAAGGTGTGCCATATTTAGATAAAGTAGAATTTAAAATTGTTGCAAATACAGATTCAGCAATGATGGAATTGAAAGCAAAAACCATAGATGTGTATCCATACCTTACCATTGATCAAGCAAATGAGTTAGCAAATGACTATGATATCTTAATAGGAACGACTAATTTAGTACAAGCATTATTTTTAAACAATAAGCTAGCACCTTTTGATAATGTAATGGTAAGACAGGCATTAAGTTATGCTATTGATTCACAAGTGATTATTGATATGGTAGCAGGTGGGAATGGAACAGAAATAGGAAGCAATATGTTTCCGGCCTTTGGAAAGTATTTTATTGAGGAATTAACAGATGTGTACAACCCAGACATTACAAAGGCAAAAGAACTTTTGCTAGAGGCAGGATATCCAGATGGATTTGATATGACTATTACGGTTCCGTCAAATTATCAGTTCCATGTCGATACGACACAAGTTATTGTAGAACAATTAAAGAATGTAGGAATTAATGCAAAGATTGAGCTTGTGGAATGGTCTACTTGGTTAAATGATGTTTATATAGGAAGAAATTATCAAAGTACAGTCATAGGCCTAGATGCTGAGCTAGCACCTAAAGCCTTATTAAAAAGATATGGCTCAACTGCATCAGATAATTTTGTTAATTTTAGTAATGCAGAATATGATACTGTTTTAGAAAGCGCAATCGCTTCTATTTCAGATGAAGAAAAGATAAATTATTATGCAAGACTTCAAGAAATATTGACAGAAGAAGCAGCATCTGTTTATATTCAAGACCCTGCACTTTTAGTTGCAGTGAATAAAGACTTAAAAGGATATACATTCTATCCTGTTTACGTCCAGGACATGTCAAAACTTTATTTTGAAAAATAATGAAAGGAAAAGCTTGCTATGAGATTAATTATAAAAAAATTACTAACTCTCATTGTTACATTGATTATAATTTCTTTAGCAGCTTTTTTTGCCTTTCAAATTATTCCAGGCGATCCAGCCACAGCCATGCTAAAGACAACAGCTACTCCTGAAAGAGTAGCTGCTTTACGTGAGGAAATGGGTTTAAATGATCCTGTGCTTGTACGATATGTTAGGTGGGTAGTAAGCTATGTTCAGGGTGATATGGGTATATCCTATAATTATCAGTTGCCTGTAGAAGAGTTGATTGGAGATAAAATTATAGTTACAAGCAGTCTGGCTCTTTTAAGTTTAGTGGTGATTGTTATAGTATCTCTTCCTCTAGGATTTCTGATGGCTCGTTATGCAGATAAGCTGGGTGGAAAGGTAATGAAAGTAAGTAATCAAGTAGTAATGGCCATTCCCTCTTTTTTTCTTGGTGTACTGATTGTTTTAGTATTTGGACTTATTTTAAGGTGGTTTACACCAGGGGAATATGTAAGTCATCAGGAAAGTATATTTGGATTTTTGAAGTATCTATTAGCACCTGCAATCGCGATTGCCATTCCTAAAATTGCTATGTTAATTAAATTTCTAAGAGATTCTGTGATACAAGAGAAACAGAGTGATTATATAAGAACCGCATATAGTAAAGGAAATACAGAAAGTAGGGTACTGTATGTTCATGTCTTAAAGAATGCATGTATTTCAGTGATTACCTTATTAGGTATGATGATTGCAGATATCATGGCAGGAAGTATTGTAGTGGAACAAGTATTTAATTTACCTGGACTTGGCAGGCTGTTGGTAGCCTCCATAGGAAATCGAGATTTTCCTGTAGTTCAGGCAATTATTATTTACATTGCGGCTATTGTTGTAATTGTAAATTTTTTAGTGGATTTATTATATCGATGGATTGACCCAAGAATCCGTGTAAACTAAAGAAGAATGGACGTGGACTAGATGAAGAAAAATAAAAATTTAATCTTCGGGTTAATTCTAACTGCCGGTATGATGTTATTGTTTTTGATTGGATTATTTTATACACCCTATGACCCAAATGCTATGGATGGAACACGTAAATTTATGGAACCAGGGTTTTTGCACATAATGGGAACCGATAATTTTGGTAGAGATATTTTCAGTAGGGTACTTGAAGGGCTGAGGACAACTTTTGTTGTAGCACTTTCTGTAACAGGAATAGGAACGATTATAGGAACAATCCTCGGAGCTATAACAGGATACTTCGGAGGTTGGATTGATGAAGTTCTTATGAGAGTTAATGATGCATTAACTGCTTTTCCCAGCATATTATTAGCGTTAGTTTTCATAAGCATTTTAGGTCCAGGAAAATATAATGTAATTATAGCTCTGGGCATTATTTTTATCCCCAGCTATGCGCGTATTGTTAGGGGAGAATTTATGCAGATAAAGACTTTGGACTTTGTAAAGAGCGGAAAGCTTATGGGCGCAGGGAATCTACGAATTATGTTTGTACATATTCTTCCTAATTTACGTACCACCTTATTGTCTGCTATTACCATTGGATTTAATAATGCTGTACTTGCAGAAGCGGGTATGAGCTATTTAGGAATAGGAGTACAACCTCCAGATGCAAGCTTGGGGAGGATGCTATCGGAAGCACAAGGTTATTTATTTTCTGCACCATGGTATGCAATATGTCCCGGAATTGTTATTATTCTATTAATACTAGGCTTTAGCCTTATAAATGAAGGGTTAGGTGAGTATTATGATTAAAGTAAACCATCTATCCGTAGAATTTCCAAATAATACTCCTATCAAGGATATATCCTTTTCGATAAAAAAAGGTGGCATAACTGCTATTGTAGGAGAGTCAGGATCAGGAAAGACCATGACAGCACTTACCATTGCAGGACTTTTGCCACATGATGCAAAGCCTAGTGGGCAGGTACTGTTTAATGAAAAAGATTTATTAAGGATGGGGAAAAAAGAGCGACAAGAACTTCAAGGGAAAAAAATCTCTATGATTTTCCAAGAACCAATGAGCTCTTTAAATCCTACAATGAAAATAGGGAAACAGGTAGAAGAACCCCTGTATCTTCATGAAAATCTTTCTAAAGAAGAACGTAAACGTGAAGTTTTAGAAATTTTAAATGCGGTAGGTTTAGAAAAACCAGAAGAACTTTATGACCAATATCCCCATCAACTATCTGGTGGAATGCGTCAAAGAGTTATGATTGCTATGGCACTGGTTTGTAAACCAGACTTAATGATAGCTGATGAACCGACAACTGCTTTAGATACTACCATACAAAGACAGATTCTAAGTCTTATTAGTAAAATAAATAAAGAAACTGGAACAGGAATCTTACTCATTTCTCATAACCTTATGGTCGTAAAGGATTTATGTGACACGATTATTGTTATGAAAGATGGAAGGATTGTAGAAACTGGAACACCAAAAGATATATTTCATGCTTCAAAAGAAGAATATACAAAAAAATTATTATCATCCATCCCTTCTAGAGAACATAAGATGTGGAAAAGAAAAAGCTATAATACGGAAATAGCATTAGAAGTCAAAAACTTAAATGTATCCTATGATAGGAAAAGTAAAAGGCTATTTTCTAAAAATACAAAAAAAGAAATTGTACATGATGTAAGTTTTTCTATCCATCAAGGCGAAGTAGTTGGACTAGTAGGTGAAAGCGGTTGTGGAAAATCCACCTTATCAAAGGCAATTTTAGATTTAATCCCTCATAGCCAAGGAAAGATTTCACACTATAGCAAGTATCCGCAAATGGTGTTTCAGGACCCCTATGGCTCCTTAAACCCTGTTAGGAAAATAGGTTGGATATTAGAAGAACCTTTAAAAATCCAAGGTAAATATAGTGAAGAAGAAAGAAAAAGCAAGGTTTTAAGTTTGTTAGAAAAGGTAGGACTAGGAGAAGATTATTTGGATCGATACCCAGGTCAGCTAAGCGGGGGACAGAGGCAAAGAGTTGCAATCGCCTTAGCACTTATTTTAGGTTCTAAATTTATTGTAACAGATGAACCGGTGTCAGCATTGGATGTTACTATTCAGGCTCAGATCATGAAACTTTTGCTTGAATTGAAAGAGGAATTTGGGCTATCGTATTTATTTATCTCCCATGATATGAATGTGATTTATCAAATGTGTGACAGGGTTCTGGTAATGAAGGAAGGCAGAATTGTAGAAACGGGAAGTGTTGAGGAAGTTTTCAAAGAACCGAAAGAGGAGTATACAAGGATGCTTTTGGAGGTGGAGTATGACAAATTTACTGGTTAAAATGTTTATAAAAGATTATAAGGATATCCAAAATTCATATGTCCGAAGTTCATATGGAATGTTAGCAAGTATAGTAGGAATAATAGCCAATGTATTATTGTTTTTTGTAAAACTTGCAATTGGTTTCTTCTTACACAGTGTTTCTGTTATGGCTGATGCAATTAATAATTTATCCGATGCCGCTTCTTCTATTATTAGTTTTGTCGGAGTAAAGATGGCAAGTAAGCCCGCAGATAAAGACCATCCCTTTGGTCACGGCAGAATTGAATATATCTCTGCTTTTATAGTGGCATTTATTATTCTACAAGTAGGTTTTAGCTTTTTTCAATCTGCTATAAATAAAATAAGAAATCCAGAAGACATAGTATTTAATGGAATCTCAATTATTATATTGGCTCTTTCGGTAGTGGTAAAACTATGGTTAGGCTTTTTTAACTATACATTAGGGAAGCGAATTAATTCTACTATGTTGAAAGCGACTTCTACAGACTCTTTTGGCGATGTGATAGCGACCTTATTTACAATTGTTTCAATTATTGTATACAAAATATTTGCTTGGAATATAGATGGATATGTAGGGATTTTGGTGTCAATACTTGTTATGTATGCAGGATTTAATATTGCCAAAGATACACTCGCACCACTGATTGGTGAAGCAGTCGATCCAGAGTTTATTCAGCTCATTACAGATAAGGTGGAAGGTTATGAGGGAATCGTGGGTAGTCATGATTTAATTGTTCATAACTATGGGCCTATGAAAAGCATGGCATCTATACATGTAGAAGTGCCAAATGATGTAGATATAGAGACTTCTCATGAGATTATTGATACAATTGAAAGAGAAGTACTAAAAGAGTTAAACTTATTTTTAGTCATTCATATGGATCCAATTGAAACCAAGGATGAACGAGTACTCTTCTATAAGAATATGGTTCTTACTATATTGTTTGAGCTAGATGAAGAATTAAAAATACATGATTTTCGTATGGTTGATGGAAAAGAAAGAATCAATCTTATCTTTGATTTAGTTGTACCATATAAATATAATGAATCTCAAATTGAAAATTTGGAAAACATGCTATCAGAACATGTAAAAGAAATGGACCATAAGTGTGCTTGTGTTGTAACTGTAGAAAAAAGTCTTACTGGAGAAAAATAAAATCAGAAAAAGAGGCTTGCAAACAATAGAACTTTGAGGTATAAT
>CAYYVJ010000109.1:0-6003 GCA_964475115.1 uncultured Lachnospiraceae bacterium | reverse complement strand
TGCTACTGCATCATCAATTAATGTATAGAAATATTCGATTCCAAGCTTTTCAAACGTTTCTTTATATTCTGCTTCATAAATATCTTGAAAGATATCTTTAAAGGTATGATCATATTTTTTTGAAATCGTATCTTTTGCAGAAAACCACAAGTCTTGCTTTGTGTCTATCGCAAAGTTAAAGCAGCTTCTTGCAAAACTTTCTATGGAATCCTTTAAATTATGAATTCCTTGAATAATTCCAGGCCCTTTAAAATCATGGATTAATTCTCTTACTTCTTCTCCATTTTCTTTCGTATATACGAGTTCACATTTTCCTGGTCCTGATATTTTCATTTCACTTGCTTTGTATATATCTCCATAAGCATGTCTAGCTATAGTAATCGGCTTCTTCCAGTTCTTTACATAAGGCTCGATTCCTTTTACAATAATTGGAGCACGAAATACGGTTCCATCAAGAATGGCACGAATGGTGCCGTTAGGACTTTTCCACATTTCTTTTAACTGATATTCTTTTACTCTATCTGCATTTGGGGTAATTGTTGCACATTTAACTGCTACACCATATTTCTTAGTAGCTAATGCAGAATCAATTGTAACTTGATCATCTGTTTCATTTCTGCATTCTAGACCTAAGTCATAATATTCAGTTTTTAAGTCAATAAATGGAAGTAACAACTCATCTTTAATCATCTTCCAAAGAATCCTTGTCATCTCATCTCCATCCATCTCAACGAGGGGTGTTATCATCCTAATTTTTTCCATTCCATTCTCCTTTTTTTGTTTTCTATAATAAGCTTTATTTTTGTTCCTGGCCACTTGATGCAGCAAGGATGTTTTCTAATCCGTATGTATCAATATTCTTAATGGTATTCATTACATGCTCATTTGCTAACTCATTGGCAAGGTCTGGATTTTCTGCTTTTATTGCTTCCACAATCATGCGATGTTCTTCATTTGATTTTTTTGCTCGACCTTCTGTAGCAATAGTAATTTTTCGAACTCTTTGAACATAATGATGGAAGTTTGAAAGTAAATGTTCTAATATTTTACTACTAGACGCTTGGTATAACAGTTCATGAAATCTGCTGTCCAATTCCCATACTTGCTCATAATTATTCTTTTGTTCGTAAAACTCAGATAGTTCGATGTTGTCTTCTAATGCTTTTAATTCATGTGGCTGAATATATTTTATCGCTCGTTTTGCACATAATCCTTCTAGCACAGAACGGGCCTCATAAATATCTTCAATATCTTTTGCAGTAATCCCTGTAACATAAGCCCCTTTATTAGGTATTATAGTTACAAGACCTTCTAATTCTAACTGTCTTAATGCTTCTCGTACAGGCGTTCTGCTTGCACCTAGTTCATTTCCAATTGTAGTTTCTTTTAATTCTTCTTTTTGCTCATACTTCCCTGCAAGGATGTCTTCCCGGATTTTATTAAATACTTTTTCTCTTAAAGAACCCTTATCCATGGAACTTCTTTGCACATCGTTTCCACCCAATTATATACCTCCTGATACCATCAGTATCTATTATAATATTAATCCAGTGTTCTTTCAAGTTTAATAAGGCTTTCTTCTATACATGTTATTAATTCTTCATCTGTAATAACAGTAATACGTCCATCTTCATACTCTTTATCCACCCATTCTTTCACGATAGAAACAAGTGGATCATTTTTATCAAGCTGTTTTTCTCCCTTTAATTTATAATTACCATTAATCCAATGAGCAATTCCAGCTGCACCAGAAGTATTGGATACTGCTACAATTACTGGTCTATTTAGAAGTTTTTCTGTGTCAAATATATTATATATTTCTTCATTTTTTAGTAAACCATCCGCGTGAATTCCTGCACGAGTAACATTAAAGTTTTTTCCAACAAAAGGAGTTCTGCTAGGTACTTTATATCCTATCTCCTTTTCATAATACTCAGCTAACTCTGTAATAACTGTAGTATCCATTCCATCCAAAGTTCCTTTTAACTGCGCATATTCAAATACCATAGCTTCAAGTGGTGTATTTCCAGTTCTTTCACCTATTCCAAATAAAGAACAATTAACACTTCCAGCTCCATATAGCCACGCTGTTGTAGAATTAGTAACTGCTTTATAAAAATCATTATGTCCATGCCATTCTAGACACTCCGATGGTACTCCAGCATGTGTAGTTAAGCCATAAATTATGCCTTGAACAGATCTTGGAATAACTGCACCTGAAAAGTTAACACCGTAACCCATAGTGTCACATGCACGAATTTTAACTGGAATTTTATATTCATCTTGAAGCTTCATAAGTTCAAGCGCAAAAGGAATAACAAATCCATAAATATCAGAACGGGTAATATCTTCTAAATGACACCTAGGACTAACACCTGTATCTAAGCATTCTTTAATCACACCAAGGTAATGGTTCATAGCCTCACGTCTAGTCATTTTCATCTTATAAAAAATATGATAATCAGAACAGCTTACTAAAATACCTGTTTCCTTCATACCGATATCTTTTACTAATTGAAAATCGCTTTTACTTGCACGTATCCAGCTAGTAACTTCAGGAAATTCATATCCTCTCTCCATACACTTATAAACTGCATCTCTATCTTTTTTGCTATATAAGAAAAATTCACTTTGTCTAATAATTCCTTTTGGTCCACCTAATTTATGGAAGTAGTCAAACATGGTAACAATTTGTTCTGTAGAATATGGTGCTCTTGACTGTTGCCCATCACGAAAAGTTGTATCCGTAATATAAATATTCTCCGGCATATTATGAGGAACTACCCTATTATTAAATGCAATTTTAGGTACTTCATCATAAGGAAACATCTCACGAAATACGTTTGGTTTTTCTACATCATTTAAATGATAAATGTGTTCTTCAAATTGTAACAAGTTCGTGTACTTGCTAATATCTAATTGTCTTCCTTCCATAAATAAATCCTCCTTGAAGTTAATATTTCTCTAAGCTTTACTTTATCAATGTGATGTTCTAAAATATCTTAGTCAACATTGTATACAATTATACACGTATTTGTCAAGTGTAAAATTAATATTTTTAAACAAAGATTTTGTAAAACAAAAAGGAAACTGCTCTGCAATTTCCTTCTATCGCTATTGATTAAATAGAATTCCCGTATTCTATACTAATTTCATTAAATTTCTCAAGGATTTCTTCCATCTTAACTTTACTTTTATCTTCACCTGCTTTATCTATAATGGCTTCCCCTTGATGCATCATAACAAGACGGTTACCATATTCCAAGGCAAATCTCAAATTGTGTGTAACCATAATGGTAGTTAATTTTTTCTCTTTTACAATTTTGTCTGTTAATTCCATAATTAGGTCTGCTGTTTTAGGATCTAGCGCAGCAGTATGTTCATCTAAAATCAAAAATTCAATCGGTGTCATTGTAGACATAAGAAGAGCCATAGCCTGTCTTTGTCCACCTGATAAGGTACCCACTTCTATATCTAACTTATCTTCTAATCCTAAATTTAAGGTTCTTAAACTCTCTCTATAAAAGTCAATCCTTTGCTTTCTTGTTCCAAGAAGTAAATTAAAAGGTTTTCCCTTATTATCAGCTAGGGACATATTTTCTAAAATAGTCATATGAGGACAGGTTCCCATTGCTGGATTTTGAAATACACGGCCCACATTTCTATGTCTTTTAAATTCTTTTTCTCTTGTAATGTCTTTATTATTTATAATAATACTTCCATTATCTAAAGGAATACTTCCACAAATCAAATTTAATAAAGAGGTTTTTCCAGAACCGTTACTTCCAATTACAGAAACGAATTCTCCATCATCGATTCTCATACTAAAGTCTTGAAAGAGGCACATTTCATTTACAGTACCAGGATTATAATATTTACCGATATTCTTTATTTCAAGCATTGGCATTCACCTTCCTTTTTTTATCTCTGCTGTAGATTAAAATTGCTAGGAATAATAGTGAGGTGATTAATTTTAAATCTGAAGCTGCTAAACCTAGTCCTATTGCAATAGCTACACAAGCCTTATATATAATAGAACCTGCAATTACTGCAGTAGTATTTTTCACTTTAGGAATATATTTAAATAGATTCATTCCTATAATGACACTTGCCAGTCCCATGACCATAGTTCCAGTTCCCATTGTAATCTCAAAAAATCCTTGTTGCTGACAGTAGATAGAGCCACTTAAAGCCACGAATCCATTAGCTAGACTAAGTCCTAATATTTTTACTAACCCATTGTCCTTACCTAGTGATGTAACAAGCACAGAGTTATCTCCTACTGCACGTAAGAGATAACCTGACTTAGTTTTTAAATATAAATCCAATATAAATTTCATTATAACTACAATAAAAAGCAAAAGAATTAATGTAGCATACTTCTTTACACCTGCAGGTAACATGTCATTTATAAATTGGTTATTAAATAAGGTCTCTTTGCTAAATATAGGGAGATTTGCCTGCCCTGCAATACGTAAATTTATAGTATATAAAGCTGTCATAATGATAAGACCTGATAGGAGATCTCTTACCTTTAGTCTTACATGGATGATTCCAGTAAACATACCAGCTAATGCTCCAATTAGAAAAGATGCAATCAAAGTAAGGAAGGGATTGATTCCTCTTGTAATTAAAGCCGCAGTTATAGCTGCACCTAATGGAAAAGTTCCATCTACAGAAAGATCTGGGAAATCAAGTATCTTATATGTGATGTACACTCCCAATGCCATAATAGCAAAGATAAGTCCTTGTTCAAAAATTCCAATTATAATTGACATTTTAATACCGTTCCTTTCAATTACAAATTATTCTGTAATCTCTGTTATTTGTTCTGCCGCTGAACTTAGTAACTCTGCTGAAATAATAATTCCTAAGTTCTCTGCCACTTTTGTATTTACATAAAAACTTCCTTCTTCAATTACTTCAAAGTTCATCTCAGATGCTTTTGCTTCACCTTTTAGTATTTTTGCAGCCATTTTACCAGTCTGCACTCCAAGTTCATAGTATTCTAGTCCAACCGTTGCTAAACATCCAATTTTGACTTGTTCTATTTCACTTCCAAATACAGGGATATTCTTTGCATTTGCTTTTTGTAAAATAACTGGAAGAGAACTTACAACTGTATTATCCGTCAAATTATTTAAGCAGTCAACTTTTTCCAATAAAATATCTGCTGCCATGGGAATATCTGCTGCCATACTAATTCCACTTTCTATAATTTCAAATCCATAATCCGCTGCTTTTTCTTTATATTCGGCTATAGCACTTGCTGAATTGATCTCACTTGTACTATACATAATACCAATCTTCTTAGCATTTGGAAGTACTTTACGAATCATTTCTAACTGTTGCTCTACAGGAAGCTTATCACTCGTTCCTGTTACATTTCCAACTGGCGTTCTATCCGCATTGGCTAGTTCTGCAATAATTGGGTCTGTTACTGCTGTAAATATAACTGGTATCTCACTATTCATTGCAGCTCCATAAGCACTTTGAGCCATTGGTGTGGCGATAGAAGCGATTAGGTCTACTTTATTTGACACAAAATTAGTGGAAATCTGTGCTGCGATACCAGTATCCGCCTGAGCATTTTCATAAGTAAACTTAATGTTTTCTCCTTCCACAAAACCTTCTTCTGCCAAACCAGCTATAAATCCTTCTCTACAATTATCAAGAGAACCATGATCTGCAAACTGTCCTATCCCAACCGTTACCATAGAATCCTTTGAACTACAAGCTGTTACTAATGTTGCAGCCATCATCATTGTCATTGCAAAAACTATAATCTTTTTCATATTATTCTTCCTCCATTTTCTCTCATTCTACGTTTTATTTACAGAATAAAATATCCTATAAATAAAAAAAACCGTCCCAAGCATAATGCTTGAGACGGATAATTAATAATTCCGCGGTACCACTCAATTTGACTAAAAGTCCACTCATTCACATACTACATATGTGCCATCTTTGTAACAGGTATGGTATCCCGTCAACTCCTACTAT
>CAYYVJ010000108.1:3880-6063 GCA_964475115.1 uncultured Lachnospiraceae bacterium | reverse complement strand
CTACATCTTTTTCATCAATTCTCCTTTTTTCTTGACGCGTTTCATACAAATTAGTATAATCAACTGATGAGAACAAAGAGTTTCGCTGGCGAAACTCTAGCGCCTTCGGGGGCCGCTGGCGGCATCTTCTTTGTACGCCGAAGTGCGCATCCGCCGGAGGCTCTATTATTTCATATGGTGTATTCTCCATATGAAATAATAGCAAAAATACATTTATATAGAAAAGAAAGGTGTTAATTATATGTGGATTGCAGATGGTTGGAAGGATTATGAAGTTATCGATTCTTCAAAAGGTGAAAAATTGGAACGTTGGGAGAATTACCTCCTTATTCGTCCCGACCCCCAAGTTATATGGGATACTCCCAAAGATCAAAAAGGTTGGAAAAATCCTAACGCGCATTATCACAGGAGCGCAAAAGGTGGTGGGCAATGGGAATTCTTTGATTTACCAGAACAATGGACAGTAGATTACAAAGACCTTACCTTCCATATAAAGCCTTTTAACTTTAAACATACTGGCTTGTTTCCCGAGCAAGCCGCTAACTGGGATTGGTTTAGTGAAAAGATAAAAAATGCTGGACGACCTATTAAAGTATTAAATTTATTCGCCTATACCGGTGGTGCTACTATCGCTGCAGCAAAAGCAGGCGCAAGCGTTACTCACGTAGATGCTGCAAAAGGCATGGTAAACTGGGCAAAAGAAAACGCGGAAGCTTCTGGACTTAAAGATGCACCTATTCGTTGGCTTGTTGATGATTGTGTGAAATTTGTAGAAAGAGAAATTAGACGCGGGAACACATATGATGCAATTATTATGGATCCCCCTTCATATGGAAGAGGTCCTAAAGACGAGGTTTGGAAAATAGAAGAATCCATTCATCCTTTTGTGAAGCTATGTTCTAGTATATTATCAAAAGATCCTTTGTTTTTCTTGATAAATTCTTATACTACCGGTCTAGCTCCCTCTGTTCTTAGTTATATGATCGGAACCGAAATTCTTCCTAAATTCGGTGGCAAAGTTGCATCAGACGAATTGGGTCTTCCTGTAACTAGCAATGGATTAACTTTACCCTGTGGCTCATCAGGACGCTGGGAATCAAAATAATCCCATCTATATAAGAACCGAAAATATTAAAGGACTACTAATCCATCAGGAAACCATTTGTCTCCATCGGAAAGTAGTCCTATATTATTTTTATAATCCGTTTAGCATCCACTTATAAGAATTTACTGTATCTACTAGTGTGCTTTCTGCTGTTTTTGCTGTTGCTTCTTGAGTAATATAGTTTTGCATTTGACTTTGGTATTCGAATTTCGAAATCATCCCCAGTTCAAATTTCTTTTCTATAGAAAGAGCTTTTGTCTTTTCTATTTCTAGTTTTCGCATCGCACTCTCAAATTCTGCTCTTTTTTCTTGCACAAGATGATATTGCTGATCTAATTTACTGTAATAAGTTTGTTTTTCATTTTCAAAATTATTTCTCACTACTTGACGGTTGGTACTCGAACCAGGTCCTGCTTGGTTTACTTCATGTTGTTTAATCAATAAACCATAATTATTTTTCGAGCCAATCACTCTATCTTTTTCTAAATTCATCCCATTAATATAAGCCCAATCCAATTCTGGTAGTTTTCCTAATTGAATATTCGCATTATAATCTCTTCCGATTAGCTTACATAATTCTTGTTTTAATTTTATCTGCTGATTTTTCAAAGATGCTATCGTTTGATTAAGCGCTACTACATTCTCACTCGCTTCTGTAACATCTAAGGCAGTTGCCATTCCTAGTTTTGCACGAAGCTCTGTCATTTTATGTGAGCTTTTAAGCAAGTTTTTATTTGCTTCTAATTGCTCTAAATTATACTCTATTTGATAATAAGCCGGAAACAATCCTTGTGCACTCATTACTAATTGATACTCTACTTGCTTAAATTGCCAACTATAGGAAGCATATTCCTCTTTAGAGAGACTAGCTCCAGCAGAACTCCCTCCAGCCATAGAACTTTGCATAGACAGTGCGGCTACAGAAGCTGATAAAGTTTTTATTGTCTCATTTGCTGTAGCTCTTGTTGCGTCATCTAGAGATTCATCTTTAGCTATCTCTTGCATCTCAGCTATCATCTCTCTAAGCTCTCCGATACTGCTTCCAGGGGTCTCTGCTCCTCCATTATCACTCCCTCCC
>CAYYVJ010000108.1:0-3780 GCA_964475115.1 uncultured Lachnospiraceae bacterium | reverse complement strand
TTTTCATTCAATCTCTCCTTTATACACTTCTTAATGCATCAATTGGATTTAATTCGCTGGCTTTTTTCGCTGGAGTAAATCCAAAGATGATTCCAACTCCACCCGAAAAACCAACACCCAACACAATTGCTGACCATGATATTTTAAATGTAATACCCATAGCAGCCGCTACCCCTAGGGATATACCTAAACCCAATAATATTCCTACGATTCCACCTAAAAGTGACAGCATAATTGCTTCCATTAAAAATTGAATTTGTATCGTATGTGGTTCTGCACCAAGCGCTTTTCTAAGTCCAATTTCCACCGTTCGTTCCGTAACAGATACTAGCATCATATTCATAATACCAATTCCGCCTACTAAAAGCGCGATAGAAGCAATTCCTGTTAGAGCAGTAGTTAACATTGCTTGTGTACTCTTCATCATATCTAGAAGGCTATCCATAATAATGAGAGAATAGCTATTTTCTTTATTATTAAACGCTCGGAGTAGATATTCATCTACAGCATCTGAAATAAATGTAGTGTCCTCATATTCATCAGACATATATACTTCCAAATTAACAATATTACCTTGACCTGTCATATTTATTAGATTCTTATATGGAACATATACATCAGTACTAGAGCCACCCATCAAACTCATAACAGAAGAATCACCCTCACCCACTACACCTACGACAGTATAAGTAATCCCATAAATGACTATTTCCTCTCCAATTGCATTTTTTCCAACGAACATTTTCTTTTGAAAATCATCGCTAATAACGCATACTCTATTTTTTCCATCTACATCTAAAACATTAATCCCTCTTCCTTGACTAATAGAACTTGGGTTTCTCCTAAAGTACACTTCATTCGTTCCCTTTACTTCCACATCATCTAGAAAGATGTCATTTCCATAGCTTTCCGTCATCACATTAACAGATGGTAATACTCCGCTTACACCTTCTATGTTTCCGATTTCAATAATTTCTTTATCTGTAAGCCCTTGTTTTAAAGGTGTTCCCATAGCTGCAACGACTAAGGTATTCGCACCCACACTGTTAAACTGTTCATTTATATCATCTATTACACCCTGTACAATAGTAATTAAAGCAATAATGGCAGTTACACCGATTACAATACCTAATGTTGTAAGGAAGGAGCGCATCTTACTCTGAATAATGTTCTTCCAAGACATTTTAAGACTTTCTTTAAGCATCTTCTTCGCTCCCTTCTGATAGTACACCATCTAATATCTTTACAATACGGTTTGAATAGGTAGCTATATGTTTATCATGCGTAATCATTATAATGGTTCTTCCTTCATTATTTAATTCTTGAAACAGCTCCATTACTTGCTTACCAGTTTTTTGATCTAAAGCTCCAGTAGGTTCATCAGCCAATAGAATAGACGGTTGAGTTACAATAGCTCTTGAAATAGCCACACGCTGTTGCTGTCCACCAGAAAGTTGATTAGGGAAAAAATCTAATTTATTTCCTAATCCCATTCGATCTAACAGTTCAGCCGCCCTTCTTTTTCTTTCTCTTTCAGGTACTTTTGAGTATATTAATGGAAGTTCTACATTTTCTAAAATAGTACTTCTTTTAAGCAATTGAAAGGACTGAAATATAAATCCAATTTCCCTATTACGAATTCTTGCCAACTCTACCTGATCAAGTTCAGATATTTCTTGACCATTTAAAATATAGTTTCCTGAATTAGGCACATCTAAGCAACCAATAATATTCATCATAGTGGATTTTCCAGACCCTGAAGGTCCAAGGATAGAAACAAACTCTCCTTTTTCTACTGCGAAATTAACATGCTTTAGAACTGTCTGCTCTTCACCACCTGTATAGTAGCGTTTCACAATATCAGTCATTTCTAAAAGCTTTTGTGCCATATTAATTTCCTCCCATTTGCATCATTAGCTCAAAGTCAGATGCTTCTATATAATAAAGAGTTTCCCCTTCCACAACACCTTCTTTGATCTCTGCTGTAATTCCATCATTGATTCCTAATGTAACATATTTAATTTGAACTGTTTCTTCATTCATATACATAACATAAGGTTGATTTTTTTTGTCAAAGCTAATCACTTCTATAGGTACTAATAGCCCTCCAACAACTTCATCTTTTAATGCTTTTACTTCTACAGACATTCCACCTAACAAATCCTTTGCATCCTCTAATTCTATTTCCACATTAAAATAAGAGGTACTACCCATAACCGTTGCCTGTCTATCTACACTTGACACCTTACCTGGTATTTCTAAGTCTAATGCGCTGATGGTAACTAGAACATCCTTACCTACATTCATCGAACTATAATCATATTCATCCACACTTACCGTCGCTTTCATGGAATCTGTATTAATGACATCTAAGATTTGCTCACCTGGAGCTAAAGTAACTCCCGCATTAGCATAAACCTTTGATACAATTCCATCTATTTCTGCTGTTACCTCTCTTTGACCGATGTTCTTCACAAGTGTTTGATATGCCACTTCAGCCTGATTAACCTGTGCTGTAGCAGTATCTCTACTAGACTTTGAAGTCGTTCCCACTATTAAATTATAAGATTGCTCTGCTGAGTTATATTGTTCTTGAGCCAAATTAGCAGCCATTTGCGCTTGTTCTAAATTCTGCAAAGAAACAATTTCAGCTTCAAATAATTCTTTTGTACGCTCTAATGTTTTATTCGCATCATCCAAAGACAATTGTGCAGAAGCTCTACTGGCTTTCGCTTGAAGTATTTGTTGACTCAAACTAGCTTCTGTACTGTTCATACCCAGCTTCGCCATATCTATAGAAGCTGCAGCTGATGCAGTTGCTAAGTTATAATCATCAAGATTAATTATGTAAAGTACATCTCCTGCCTTTACAGAATCTCCTTCATTTACCTTAATCTCATCAATCTTCCAAGAATCTTTGGAGACAAAATGCTGTGTCTCGTCTAACACTGTATTACCACTAAAACTATAATATATACTCAAATCTCCTGCCTCTACATTTGCAGTAGAATACATATTTTTTGTCGCGGCTTTTCCGCACTGCCAAAATAAAACAATTACAACAATTAAAATAATGCCTAAAACAATCCATTTCCTATAGTTCTTTTTTTTCATTAACTAGTCTTCCTTTCCTCTTCCAATCCCTAATATTTCTAGTTGTACTGTTGTACTACTATTTTAATACAATACTATAATAATCTTCTATTATTGTCAATAAAATTCTATGCTAGATATTATTAAATTTCTATTAAATGGAATTTTCTATGTAAAAAAAAAGACCACAACCCCTTTGGGTTGTAGTCTTTCGTTTATTAAGTAAGATTAGGAAAGAATTGTAGCAACTTTTCCTGAACCAACTGTACGTCCACCTTCACGGATAGCAAAGCCTAAACCTTGTTCCATAGCGATTGGATGGATTAATTCAATTGTCATTTCAATGTTATCACCAGGCATACACATTTCTACACCTTCTGGCAAGTTACAGATACCAGTTACGTCAGTTGTTCTGAAGTAGAACTGAGGTCTGTAGTTGTTGAAGAAAGGAGTATGACGTCCACCTTCATCTTTTGTTAAAACGTAAACCTGAGCTTTGAATTTTGTATGACATTTGATGGAACCTGGTTTACAAAGCACCTGACCTCTTTCGATATCATCTCTCTGAATACCACGAAGAAGTGCACCAATGTTATCACCAGCCTGAGCATCATCAAGAAGTTTTCTAAACATCTCAATACCAGTAACAACTGTTTTCTGATTTTCTTCTTTGATACCAACAATTTC
>CAYYVJ010000107.1:0-6089 GCA_964475115.1 uncultured Lachnospiraceae bacterium | reverse complement strand
TTACCCATGGAATTAAGAAGAAAGTTAAATATTGAGATTGGAGATCCTCTAGAAGTCTTTGTAGATGGTGAAAATATTGTTTTAAGAAAATACATAGAAAGTGATATCTTTACTGGAAGTACAGAAGAATTAGTTGAATATCACGGTAAAAAAGTTTCTAAACAAGCGATTAAAGAATTGGCTCAATTAGCAGGATTTAATCTATCTAAATAATTTCTCAATATATAGAAAAAAGGCTTTTGGCTATCCAAACAGCCTTTTTTATTTTTCTAATCTTCTAATAATGATTGATAAATCTCTCTTTTTGTTGTACCCCTATCTTTTGCTACAAGTCTCATGGCTTCCTTCTTTTCAATTCCTTGTCTAGTATAATGTTCCAAATGCTCATGAATGGAAAGAGACTTCCACTCTCTGATTTTTTCTTCCTCTATCTCTTTTTGACTTCTTCCCTCGATCACAAGAACACATTCTCCTCTTACTTCAACTTCAGCGAGTTCTTCTAAGGCTCTTGATAATGTTGTCTGGTAAACAGTCTCAAATTTCTTGGTCAACTCCCTACACAAAGTAAACCTTCTATCTCCTATCGCTGATAAAAGTTCCTCTATTGTCTTTTTTAATCGATGTGGGGCTTCATATATAATGATAGTTCTCGTTTCATTTTCTAATTCTTTTAGTATACTTTGTTTCTCTTTTTTATCCGAAGGCAAGAATGCTTCAAAACAAAACCTCCTAGTAGACAGGCCGGATAAGGTTAATGCAGTAATACAAGCCGCCGGACCTGGTAAAGAAGTAACTTCAATCCCTGATTCATAGCATTTCTTCACCAGTTCTTCTCCTGGATCTGAAATAGCTGGTGTTCCTGCATCTGTTACTAATGCCACTGAAATTCCGCTTTTCATTTGCTCTACTAGATATTCTGCCTTATCTATCTTATTAAACTCATGATAACTAGTCATTGGTGTTTTAATCTCAAAGTGATTTAGCAATTTTATTGTATGTCTTGTATCTTCCGCCGCAATTAAATCCACTTCTTTTAGAGTCTTTAATACACGCAAAGTAATATCTTCTAAATTTCCTATAGGAGTTGCACACAAGTATAACTTTCCATCCATTGATTTCCCTTTCTCAATAGCCATAAATACTATATATTTCTTTTGTATATACATTTGGTTTTTCATACACGATTAAAGGAGCTTCCATTTTCAGCAAAGAACCTCCCCCTTTTACGGCTTCGATCAATATCATATTTGCTTCTTTATCCTTCATGGGATACACTGGCTTTAGCCTTTTGGGCTCTAATTTGTATGAGGTGAGCAAATTGATAATTTCAATTAATCTTCTCGGCCTATGTACTAAATAAAATCGACCACCAGGCTTTAGCACAGCTGACGCCTCTCTTGCTATATCTTCAAATGTACATAAGACCTCATGTCTGGCGATGGCTTTAGGTAAATCTGGATTAGTCAACCCATGACTTTCATTCATATAAGGAGGATTTGATGTAACAACATCAAATGAATTTTTCCCAAATATAGCGGATGCTTGCTTTATATCCCCTACTTTAATTTCTATTTTTTCCTCTAAATCATTTAATAATACACTTCGCCTAGCCATATCAGCACTTTTTTCTTGTATTTCTAAACCTGTAAAATGCTTTCCTTCTGTTTTTGCTTCTAACAAAATAGGAATAATACCTGTTCCAGTTCCCATATCAAGAACAACTTCACCCGGTTTTACCTTCGCAATTCCAGATAAAAGAACAGCATCCATACCAAAACAGAACCCTTCTGGGTTCTGAATTATTTTATATCCATTTCTATGAAGTTCATCAATTCTCTCGTTAGCTTCCAGATTAATTAGCATCTAATTTTGATTTTCCTTCTTTTTGTTCTAATAACTCCAATGCTCTAAGTTCTGCATCTGCAATATTTATTTTATCTTTTTTTCGTTTTGGTTTAAAACGAAGTTGGTCTAATTTATATTCTCTAATTTCTTTTTCATCATTCACTGTTACAATAACTTTTACTTGTTGTCTAAGTGCACTTACACTTTGAACTTCACCTTTTAATTCATCATCTGTTGTAACAAAGTCACCTATGCTAGGAAGCTTACTGTTTAATTCCTCATAAGTTTCTTCTTCATTCTTCAAACAACACATCAGTCTTCCACATACACCTGAAATTTTTGCTGGATTTAATGAAAGACTTTGTTCTTTTGCCATCTTAATAGATACTGGTGCAAATTCAGATAAGAAAGTATTGCAACATAGGCTACGTCCACAAATACCTATTCCACCAGCTATTTTTGTCTCGTCTCTAACACCAATTTGCCTCAACTCAATTCTTGTCTTAAATACAGCCGCTAAGTCTTTTACTAATTCTCTAAAATCAATTCTTCCATCAGCTGTAAAGTAAAATAGTACCTTATTATTATCGAAAGTATACTCTGCATCAATTAATTTCATTTCAAGATTATGTTTTTTTATCTTTTCTAAACAAATAGCAAATGCTTCTTTCTCTTTTTGCTTATTTAGTATCTCTGCTTCATCATCTTCTAAAGTGGCAATGCGAGTAACAGGTTTCAATGGTTGAACTACCATATCATCCTCTACCTCTCTTCTACCCAACACTACTGTACCATATTCTATACCCCTAGCTGTCTCTACAATTACATGAGCACCTTGCTCTACATCTAATTCAAGAGGATCAAAAAAGTAAATCTTTCCAGCTGTACGAAATCTTACACCAATAACTTTTATCATCTTACTCTCCTTTAGTTCTCCTTTATGGTTAATAATAACAACTCAATTGCTAATCCAAAGTTCACGTTAGCTTTTAGTCTTATTCTTGCTTTATCTATCGCTTTTATGATGTCTTCTAATCCTTCATAGGAACTTATTACTGCTGTTTTACTAACAAAAGTATATTCCCCCCGAAAAACCAAACTATTTATATCATTTGTAACTTTAAACAAAAGTACATCTCTGTACCAAAGTAGCATCAAATCCAAATACTCATTAATATCCTGTTTATAAGTTTCCATTTCTTTTACATAATTAAGCAAGACCGAATGATCCATCGTACTTATTTGTTTTAAGAGCTGTAATACTTGCTCTTTTATTTCATCAAATCTTTCTGAAGAAGCTAACTTCATTGCTTTTCCTAAATTTCCCTGTGCAAATGCTACACAAATATCTGCCTTATAATCTGGTACTTTATATTCTTCCATCAAGTATTTCTTTATCTGATTATCTTGTATCGGCCTAAGATTTAGCATCGCACACCTAGATAAAATTGTTGGCAAAAATCCTTCCGCATTTGTAGTTAGCAATAAAACAATTCCATACTCTGGTGGCTCTTCAATTGTTTTCAGCAAAGAATTCTGAGCTTGAATCGTCATTTTTTCTGCTTCATCAATTATATAAATCTTATATGCACTACTGTATGGTTTAATCTGAATATCTGAAATCAACTGTTCCCTTAGATCATCTACTCCAATACTATTCGGCTTTTCATGACTCACCCATATAATATCCGGATGATTTCCAGTCTCAGCCTGTTTACATGACTTACATTGTCCACATGGATTTATATCTTTCTTTTCACATTGAAGTGTTTTAACAAACGCAGAAGCTAACATCCTTTTTCCTGAGCTTTCTTCTCCATTTAAAATATAGCCGTGGGACATTTTATTTAATCGAATGGCATTTTGAAAATGTTCTATAATTTGCTCATGTCCTATAACCTTATCAAATCCATTCAAATCCTCACCTCATTATAGAAAGATGTCCATTAAAAGTCCTCTAATTTCATCTACAAGATTTAAAATAGCAATCCCATCTTTCTCTTCTTTTATCAATTCTGTAGCCAATTCATCTAGGTTTTTATCAATTAATCGAATGATACCATAAACTCTATGTCTACCTCTTTTATCTAAAAAATTCTCCCTGGTAAATCCATGAGAACGATTCACTACCTCATTTAAAAAGTTTTTGATTAATTCTCGATAATTCCTCATATCACGAATATCCATATGCTTTTTTAATCTTCCACCTTGAGTCACAATATCTGCCATCAAGCCACTCAACTTCTCTTGCAGTTGATTCTCCGAAATATTGCTAATTAAAGCAAATTTAAAGCTTTCATCTGTATGTTGTACAGGAGTTTTATTTTCAATTATATTTGTTTGTTGTATATCATTTACTTTTATATCCATGAAATCACTCCTTATGGTGAAGTATAGCATTTCTTGCGACTATGTTTTTAAAAAAGGTATTTACATTATAACATACAAGTTTTAAAATATACAATGGGTAACACAATTTGTTTTTGCTTGTATTTATTATTTATTTATCCTATAATAGGGATAAAATCATATACTTTTGTGTACTTAATGGGGGAGTGAAATAAAATAATGAAAGTAATGGAACATGCACCCGAGATTCAAACACAGGTAGATCAAATAATTTTATATCAATTTACAGATTTTGCAAAGGTCACAGCTGCATGTGAGGAAATATTAAAACTTTCGGATATGACGCAAGACGCCTATGCTAAAGCTTATGCTTACTATTATTTGGCTGAAATGTTGTTTAATAAGAATCAGTTTTCAGAAGCAATCTCATATATTTTTAAGGGGCTTTATATCCAACAAGAGAATCATTATTACACCTTGGAAATAAACTCCTATAACTTATTAGGAAACATTTTTCGAATACAACAGAATGAACAAGTAGCCTTAGATTTTTATCTTAAGGGGTTAAATCGTTCGATAGAAGAAAAAGCAACCTTGCAAGAGGCGATTACTTCTTCTAATATTGCTGATATATATTACAACTTAGAAGATTACAAAACAGCTGTTTCCTATTTTAAAAAGGGTATAAGGTATTACGAAGTAGATCGTCCTATAAACAATTCTACTATAGATTATACTTGTCCTTTAGCTGCAAATTATATTAATTTGGGACTTGCTAGTTTTCGTTTAGATGATATGCAGGAGTTACTTTTATGCATAAACAAGTTAAAATCTTTAGATTCTTCTAAATTTCCCACTACTTTTTTGCAACTTCTTTCTTTTTTAAATGCTGCATATGAATATTATCAGGGCAATGCAGATGCTTGCTTATATTATGTGAATGAGTTTATTGCTTATTTTACTAAGGGAACAAATATTATGGAAACCTTTCAAGAATATCTTGATAGCTTCCATTTTGCTATCTCCTTTGACGCGTTAGAAGAGACCACAACTATATTTGAAATCATTCAGCAGATTACTAGTAATCCAAATGAGACTGATATTCTAATAAAATACTATGATATACAAATACAATATTATGATTGGACGAACAATAAAGAAGCGTTAGCATCTGCATATAAAAAGTATTATGATCTTCAAAAAGTTTATGGTTCCTCTGTAAAAGCAGAAAGGCTAAATGCTCTAAATATGCAATTTAGTCTCAATCATATTTTAGAGGAGCAGAAAAAGAATGCAGAAAGCATTGAATCTTTAAAATTAAAATCAGAACATGATGCTCTTACAAGTCTTCCGAACCGTTATCTGCTACGTGAGTATTGTGAAGAACAGTTTGAATTTTCTATAGATAATGGGTATAACTTTGGTATTGCTATTTTAGATGTGGATTCTTTTAAAGATTATAATGATTATTATGGGCACTTAGAAGGTGATTCTTGTATTACAAAAATAGCTAATCTTATAAAAAAGCTAAGTACTTCTTATTTTTGTGCTAGATATGGTGGAGATGAATTTGTACTTGTCTTTACAAATAAAAGTAACAAAGAGATACAATTTCTTATCGATGAACTACATAGTCAATTAAATGAGTTAAAAATAAAGCATTCGCCTACTGTAAGTGAACCATATATTACTTTGAGCTACGGTATCGTAAATTCCATCCCAAAAAAAGATCTCCATTATCATGATTTCATACATAAAGCGGATATGGAATTATATAAGAGTAAAACTCAAAAAAAGAAAGATTCCTTTAATAGTATAACTTAAATATGTCTTTATAGAAGAAAACTCTTTAACAAAAAGCATCGGATAATTAGAAATTGTCCGATGCTTTTTTA
>CAYYVJ010000106.1:0-6153 GCA_964475115.1 uncultured Lachnospiraceae bacterium | reverse complement strand
ACAGGCAGTCATTCGTGTGAAATTCATTGAGGAGCAAGTGGAAGATACGGTGAAGCTGGAAGATGCATACGAAGAAGAAAATGCTTCAACACAGTAAGAACCAAATTGCTTTTATAGTTTCTAAGAACTATGATAAAGATTATATAGAAATTTTAAAACTCTTAAGGTATAATATTGACTAAAGTTAACATAAATAGAAAATATACTTCGCGGAGGAACGTATGAAAAAAAGTATAGTAATAGGCGTGTCTGGAGGGTCTGCTTCTGGAAAAACAACAGTAGCCTATCGTATAAAAGAAGTTTGCAAAGATAGTGTAGAGTTACTTTGCCATGATTTTTATTATCTCTCTCAAGATGATATGCCTTTTGAAGAAAGAACAAAGATAAATTATGATCACCCAAATGCTTTTGATACGGAACGATTAATAAAAGATATAAAAAGCCTAAAAGAGGGTAATTCAATTGAAAGACCTGTATACTCATATACAGAAAATACGAGATTAAAAGAAACAGTGAAAGTGAATCCAGTAAATGTAATTATACTAGAAGGTTTCTTGATATTCGAAAATGCAGAACTAAGATCATTAATGGATATAAAAGTATATGTTGATACTGATGCTGATGAAAGATTGATTCGTCGAATTATAAGAGATGTTAATGAAAGAGGAAGAACATTAGAATCTGTAATAAATCAGTATATCAGTACAGTAAAACCAATGCATGAACAATTTGTAGAGCCATATAAGAAGTATGCAGATATTATCATTCCAAGAGGTGGTTTAAATAATGTAGCAACAGATATGCTTATTGATAGAATAAAAGCTATCATAGCAGAAGATAATAATAATTGATAAAATTGATTTCGTCATAGTAATTCTGCACAAATTGTTAAAAAATTATCATTCAACATTCATATTGTAATTTTTATTTATTTCATGTAATCTTATTATATGAAAGTAAAAGAATTTCAGTAGAAATAAGGAGGACAAAATGGACAATCTATTTAATTTAACGGGAAAAGTAGCGGTGGTAACAGGAGCGAGTTCAGGACTTGGAGCAGATGCAGCGCTGGCATATGCAAAAGCTGGAGCGGATGTTGCAATATTAGCAAGACGTGTTGATAAATTAAATGAGGTAAAAGCTGAACTTGAGAAAACAGGTCGTAAAATTATTGCTGTAGGCTGTGATGTTACAAAAGAAGATAGTGTGAAAGAAGCAGTGCAAACAGTCCTTGATACGTTCGGTCATATCGACATTTTATTAAATAATGCAGGTATTGCTGTTCGTGGTGGTGTAGACAACATGACTGAGGAAGATTGGGATAAGTCCTTCGATATTAACGTAAAAGGAATCTTTTTGGCCAGTAAATATATCATTCCACAGATGAAAGAAAGAGGATATGGTAAAATTGTAAACATTGCTTCTGTCAACGCAGTGATTGCAGATAAGCAGGATATGTTTATTAGACATTCCTATAATGCATCTAAGTCAGCTGTTCTTGGCTTAACAAAAGGTATGGCTTGTTCATATGCAAGATATGGTATTACAGTTAATGCGATTGGACCAGCACTTTTTGAATCCGAAATGACAGAAGGAACTTTATTCAAGTCAGAGCAGTTTCTTAATAATTATAACGCATTAAATCCAGCAGGACGTCCAGGAAATAAAGGAGAACTAAATGGTACTGTCTTGTATCTTTCTAGTGATGCTTCAAGCTATGTACAAGGTCAGTTTATCATTGTAGATGGTGGCGGAACACTTGTATAAGTAGTAGAGATAGAAAAAGAACATGTTAGGACATAGATGGCACATTTCTTGTGTTGCTAAAACATGAGCTGACCTCCATAAGTTAGATCTAAAAAATCTGACTTATGGAGGTCAATTTAATAATGGAGGGGATAAATTGAGAACGGAAAAAGAAATATTTGGAGAGCTGAAATACCCTATGTACAGGATATGGTAAACCTTAATATAAGAAAGCAATTAGAGAAACTTTTGTCTTGGGAGGTGGGGATATTAACTGACTTTTCGATAAGTGTTGGAAAGTCAGGGAAATATTTCTGATGCATGGGAACCAGAGGATTTTTGGATCATGTGAGGAAAAAAATTGGTTGAATGAGAATCCAATTTGGTGCATGAACTATTCGGGGCGAGTTCATATGGTATCAAGGTTATGAAGAGATATTTTCTTGTACAAAAAGGCCGTTTGAGATACTATAGATACATAATAAAAATTAAAAAGAAAATGTACTATCGTAAAAAAGAGGAGTATTACAAATGATGCTAAAAGTTCTTAATAAAGAAGAAATTAAACAAATATATGAAACAGAAATGCAATATGATTTTCCAGCTGCAGAATTGAAGCCATTAAGTGTAATTTATAGAATGTTAGATGCAGGTCATTATGAAGGGAAAGGATTATATGAGGGAAATAAATTGATGGCATATGTTTTTTTCTCTTATGCTACCTTAGGAGATGTGGTATTAATAGATTATCTTGCAGTTTGCTCAAAATATAGGTCAAAAGGAATTGGGGGTAAACTTATCTCTATAATCCGAGAAGAGATGTCTGATTGGAAAGGAATTGTTTTAGAAGTTGAAAACCCAGAATTTGCTGCTAATGAAGCAGAATATAGTATTCAATGTAGAAGGATTGGCTTTTATAGCAATAACAAAATAAAAATGTCAGATGTAAAAGTGACCGTATTTGGTGTTCCCTTTAGTATTATGTATTTCGCTGACTTTTCACTTAAGGAATTCAATGTAAAAAAAGAGTTGAAAGGTATTTATGCTATTATGTTTCCAAAAGATATTTATGATAAACAGGTTAAGTTTGATGAATAAATTATCCTCTATAGGGAAATTGGAGCATACAATATCTAGGAGGTTGCTAAATGCATTTTGTAGATGCTAAGGGTATATTATCAGCTCGAAATGGAATGAACATATTTAGAGGTTGTAGTCATGGCTGTATTTATTTTGATAGCCCTAGTAAATGCTACAGCTTTACTCATGACTTTGAAGATATAGAGAGTAAGCAGAATGCACCTGAACTTTTAGAAAATGCTTTGCGTTCAAAAAGAAAAAAATGCATGGTTGGCACGGGGACGATGTGTGATCCATATATGCATTGTGAAGAAAAATTATCGATAACCAGAAGATGCTTAGAAATAATTGATAAATATGAGTTTGGACTTGCTATACAGACAAAATCTGACTTGACGCAACAAAAGAACTATGATAACATACTGATTAATTAAATATTTGCATTACAATAAGAAAAGGCTATGAAAAGAAAGAGTAGCATTATCGATTCCAAACAGAAAGACGCCGGTTGATGAGAGGCTCATGGATAGAAAATGTGAATACCTCTTGGAGCTGCGTACCGAAACGATATAGAAAGTAGGCTACGACGGAAAGCACACCGTAATCATGTGCAAGGGTATCGCTTAGGCCGTACTCGATGAGGTAGACAATGTGAATTGTCTATAAACTTAAGGTGGTAACACGAGATTGATTCTCGTCCTTTTGGAAACATAAGGACGGGATTTTTTTATTTTACAAAATGTTTTTCTGATTTTCTTATAATGCGTGCAAATATAAATAATAATATGATAAGGAGATGTAGAATTATGTTAACACCAAAAGAACAAATGCGAATTATTTGTAAAGGGGTTCAGCAATGTGTGAATGAGGAGGAGTTACTTCAAAAACTGGAGAAAGCATACAAGCAGAACAGATCGCTTACCATCAAGTTAGGACTTGATCCTTCAGCACCAGATATTCATTTGGGCCATGCAGTTGTACTTAGAAAAATCAGGCAAATGCAGGAATTAGGACATCGTGTAGTAATTGTGATTGGAGACTTTACAGGAAAGATTGGTGATCCAACAGGTAAATCAAAAGGTAGAGTGGCACTCACAGATGAGCAAGTAAAAGAAAATGCGCTTACCTATTGTGAGCAAATTTTTAAAATCTTAGATAAATACAAAACAATCGTGAGATTTAACAGTGAATGGCTCTCCAAGCTTAATTTTGAAGATGTAATCAAACTTGCGGCTACAACGACAGTGGCTAGAATGCTAGAACGTGATGATTTCCAAAATAGATATAGAAATGGTGTTCCTGTCGGTATTCATGAGTTTTTTTACCCTCTCATGCAAGCATATGATTCGATAGAGTTAAAAGCTGATATCGAGCTAGGTGGAACGGATCAAACATTTAATATCCTTATGGGAAGAACACTTCAAAAAACATTAGGTCAAGAGCAGCAGATTGCATTGTTTATGCCAATTCTTGAAGGGATAGATGGAGTTGAAAAAATGAGTAAAAGCTTAGGGAATTATATCGGTGTAAATGAACCTGCTGAGGTAATGTTTAAAAAAGTAATGGAGATACAGGATGATTTAATTGCTAAATACTTTGAATTAGCAACGGATGAACATCCTGATGAAATCGATAAAATTAAACTTGAACTTTCTTCCGGTGTTAATCCACGAGATATTAAAATTAGATTAGCTAAAATCATTACAGCACTTTATCATACAGAAGAGGAGCTTCAAAAAGCGATTGATTATTATGAAAAAGCTTTTAGCAAGAAAGCCATTCCAGATGAGATTCCAACCTTACTTATAAAATTAGAAGAGGACACTTTAAATGATGTTATAAAGCAGTTAGTTGAAAATGATTTTGTAAAAAGTAAAAGTGAATTTTATCGATTAATTAAACAGGGTGGAGTTCAGGTAAATGGTGAAAAAGTAGCTGAAGATGATATGGGCATGGTTCTATATAATTCTGATGTCATAAAAATAGGTAAAAAGAAATTTGTTAAAATTAACAAATAAGAGTTTAAGAAAACCGTCAATGTGTTATAAAATTAACGTCAATATTTTAACAATATCCCATAGACGATTTCCGGTATCTGTGATAAATTATATATTGTAGGGATGCATAATAAAAAGCATGATTATATCACAAGTATAAAAAAGGAGAACAGTAGAAATGGCAAACAGATTTATACTCAACGAAACATCTTATCATGGTTCAGGTGCAATACAAGAGATTGCAACAGAGGCAAAAAGAAGAAATTTTAAGAAAGCTCTTGTATGTTCAGATCCAGATTTAATTAAATTTGGTGTTACAAAGAAAGTTACTGATGTACTAGATAAAGCAGGGCTAGTTTATGAGATAAATTCAGATATTAAGGCGAATCCAACAATAGAAAATGTTCAAAATGGTGTAGAAGCATACAAGAAAGCATCCGCTGATTATATAATAGCAATTGGTGGTGGATCTTCAATGGATACAGCAAAAGGTATTGGGATAATTATTGCTAATCCAGAATTTGCAGATGTTAGAAGCTTAGAAGGAGTAGCAGCTACTAAGAATAAATCCGTTCCTATTTTTGCTGTACCAACTACAGCAGGAACTGCAGCAGAAGTAACTATTAATTATGTAATTACAGATGTTGAAAAGAATCGTAAAATGGTATGTGTAGATGTGAATGATATTCCAGTAGTTGCATTTGTAGATCCAGATATGATGTCAACTATGCCAAAAGGTTTGACAGCAGCCACGGGAATGGATGCTTTAACACATGCAATAGAAGGCTATATTACCGGAGGAGCTTGGGAACTTTCTGATATGTTCCATATAAAGGCAATTGAAATGATTGCTAAAAATCTACGTGGTGCTGTAAATAATACACCTGAGGGTCGTGAAGGTATGGCTTTGGGTCAGTATATTGCAGGCATGGGATTTTCTAATGTGGGTCTTGGTATTGTACATTCTATGGCGCATCCACTAGGTGCACTTTATGATACACCTCATGGAGTTGCAAATGCTATAATTTTACCTACAGTTATGGAATATAATGCGGAAGCAACAGGTGAGAAATATCGTGATATTGCTAGAGCCATGGGTGTTGAAGGGGTAGATGCTATGTCACAATCAGAATACAGAAAAGCAGCTGTAGATGCAGTGAAAAAGTTATCTCAAGATGTAGGAATTCCAACAGACTTAAAGGAAATTGTTAAGAAAGAAGATATAGCCTTTCTTGCACAATCTGCATATGATGATGCTTGTAGACCTGGTAATCCAAAAGATACTAGCGTTGAAGATATTACAAAACTTTATGAGTCTTTAATGTAATGA
>CAYYVJ010000105.1:0-6232 GCA_964475115.1 uncultured Lachnospiraceae bacterium | reverse complement strand
CTTTATTAATTGGAGACTGTGGAGTGTTTTTATAACACTTCGTAGTCTCTTTTTGAATAATCAAAAAAATGAAAAGAAAATTGTTGAAAAATGACTAAATATGAATTATAATTTATTTAACGGTAGTTAAAATAAATTTTTCGAGTTATGACAATATTCTAAATAACTTATATAACGGGCAGCTGGTAGAAGAATATATTATCACTGCTTTTTTTGTGCTTATATATACCAATTTTATTTAAATTGAATTCAACTGACATAAAACTATTTGGTAATTTTTGTGGTTTGATTATTTTGCTGAGAGGAGCGAGAAGGGTGATAGATAATGATTTAATAGAGATATTAAAAAGCGTAGATATCTATAATAGGGTATATGAAGTAGTAAGACTGGTAGATCCGGTAAAAAAAGAGGTTGTTACTTATAAAAACAATGTTATTGAATCATTGCCAGTAAGATGTTTTGATTTCTGGGGAAGAGATAATATATGTGATAATTGTATATCGATTAGAGCCTTTAATGAAAACAAGACTTATGTAAAGATGGAATACAATAATGATAAAAGCTACCTAGTTATGGCAATACCATATGAGTTAAGCGATAGAAGAATCGTGATTGAATTATTAAAGGATATCACTGATAGCATAGTTCTTGATGCAAGAGACAACAGTTTGAAATCGGATATATTATCCATTGTAGATCATTTGAATACATTGATTTTGAAAGACCCACTAACAGGGATATATAACAGAAGATATATAAGTGAAAAACTTCCAGTTGATATTGTTAATGCCAGCCTGTTAGATCAACCTCTTTCTGTTATTATGTTCGATATTGATTTTTTGAAAAGAATAAATGATACATACGGTCATCAGGCAGGAGATATTGCAATAAAAGGAAGTGCATCCTGCGCATCACATTGCTTAGAAAGAAAGGCTGATTGGGTAGCAAGATATGGTGGAGAAGAATTTATTGTAGCTCTTCCAGGGGCTGACTTGGAAAAAACGCTAGAAGTGGCAGAAAAGATAAGGAGCAAAATTGAAAAAGAAGATTTTAAATATAAGGATGAAATAATTAGGGTCACAGCAAGTTTTGGAGTATGTAACATGGTTCCAAGTCAAAGACATAATATGGAAGAGTTTATTGAAATAGCTGATAAAAAATTATATCAGGCAAAAAATAATGGACGAAATAGAGTTGAAATTTAGATCATGCAGATGGTTTGAAATGAAAGGAACCCAATGGGAACATGGTGAATAGATGAATTTTAGAAAAAGAATGAGCAATCAAAAAATCTATGACATACAGACATTTATTAACGAAAATCGTTTATATCTTTTAACATTAATCATTGGATTTTATGTTATGTCAAGACTTGCTACCATCATAAGTATTATCGCTAGTTTTGAACAAATTAGCAGCTCGGAGTTTTGGACGAAAATGATTTTCCAAATCATTAATATAATCATTTTAATGATTTCAGTGAAGGCGATTATAGTTAAAAAATATAAGGTCGTAATAGCAGTGATCATATATAACATGATTGCAAATATTATAGTCAGTATGTTTTTTTTGCCAGAAAATGTTGTGGTAGCTCTAATTATGTTTTTCCTTCAGTTAATAACGATACAAATCGTTTTTTACTTGATTTTCAGGGATGGGAAAATAAATCTTATAACAATGATTTCATCGTTTTTAATTATTGCCCTCTATTACATGCTAATAGGGGATATACATATAATATATGATGAATTCTTTTCAAGGTTTTTATTTGTAGAAATCATATATGGTATTACCATAGTAGGCATTTTCCTGCAAATTCTTAATATGGAATATCATAATTTTTTACGATTTATAGAGGGGTTATTATATGTTGATTACAATGTAAACCTGCCAAATGAAAAACAACTTGTAAGAGACTTTGAAGAAATAATGAAATCAGATGTTGAAGTGAATCTTATTGGAATTTATATTGTGAATCTCTTATCGCTTAACCGACAGATTGGATATGACAATGTTCAAAGAGAACTTCTGAAACGTATTAAAGAAATGTCAAATATAGTGAAGAAACATTCTAAACTTTATAAATGGGAAGGTCCAGTATTCTTATTTTCGTTTGAAGATGATAATGAGAAACTTACTGAAATAATCAAACAAATAGAAAGTATTTTAAACCGACCTGTAAGATTTAAAGAGTATACAATTAGTTTTAAAATAAATGCATTGGGAACAAAATATCCAACAGATGGAATGACTGCTGAAACATTAATGGAAAACCTTAGAATAATTAAATATTCCTATCTAAGAGATTTACATAAAAATGAAAATATATATTGGTTTAGCACTACATTGTTAGAATCAAGTAAAAGAATGTTACTCTTAGAAAAGGATATTCATGGTGCTATCGATAGGGAAGAAATCAGTATTGTAATACAACCAAAGATATCAATTAAAGAAGAAGATAAACCAGCCGGTGGCGAGGTACTTGCAAGATGGAATCATCCAAAGTTTGGTTTTGTATCGCCGTTGGAATTTATTCCATTAATTGAACATGAAGGATTAATGGATAAGTTTACCACTCTTATTATTAAAAAGACAGAAAAAGTAATAGAAACATATCAAAAAGTAGAACAGGAAAAATTAGAACTGGCAGTAAATATTTCAGCTTCTTCATTAGTAACAGGTCATATTAATGATTTGCTAATAGAAAGCGGGAATATGAGTAATTTAGTACATAAACTGGAGCTGGAATTAACAGAGAATATTTTATTTGAGTTAAATGATGAGAGCAAAAAATTTATTAATGATTTAAAAAAGGCAGGATATAAGATAGCCATTGATGACTTTGGTACAGGATTTAGCAATTTTGAATATCTTCAAGAATTAGAAATAGATATCCTGAAAATAGATAAACGTTTTATAGATAAAATGTTAGAAAATGGGAAATCTGAACTTGTAGTTAATGCCATTATTAAAATGGCACATACACTAGGAGTTGAAGTTGTTGCAGAAGGTGTAGAAACGGTAGAACAAAGAAACCGGTTAAAGGAACTTGGGTGTGATTATATACAAGGTTACTACTATGCAAAACCAATGATAGCAGAGGATTTTATTAAGTATATGAGGACTATGAAATAGATCCATTATTGTTTGAGAAGTTCATGATTGATTACTTTAAATTAGGTAGTTGTGTGATAAAAAAATATTAATAGTCGTTAGATTAAAGGAGAAAAGTATAATGAAGAAAATATTTAGAAAAATGTCAATAAGGACCAAGTTAATGACGGGATTTTTAATGGTAGCTATCCTTTTATTTGTAGTGGGATATTTGGGTAAGTTAGGTATGGATGCTGTTTCAGAACGAGCAGATATAATTATAGCATACAATGTTCAGGATATTCAAGAATTACATCTTCTGAAAGAAGGTTTACTGAATGTAAGAAGTGAAGTCCAAAAGGCTGTATTATACGCTGATAAGGAAAAGACAAAAGGTGCAATGGAATCAATTGAGAATTATCAAACAGTAAACCAGGGATACATTGATTCATATTCTGGAAGGATAGAAACAGAGGATGAACGAAAAACGTGGGAGGAATTCCTTGCAGATATGGATGATTATCGAAATGCAAGAAGTAAAGTTTTAAATTTAGCATTAGAAGGGAATTATGTTGAAGCAGAAAATGGTATGGATGAAGTAACATCCATCAGAGAAGAAATGTTTGCTTCACTTGATGAACTAATTGCGGATAATGAAATGATGTTAGAAGACCAAAATAATAGAATGGACAGACTATCAAGAAAAACAGCTATCTTTATGTACATTGTAATTGGACTTGGTTTTGCGTTATCAATCTTTATTGGATTTATGTTATCGTTTAATATTTCAAAGTCAGTAAAAATGGGACTAAAGTTTGCAGAAGCATTAGGGCAGGGCGATTTAACAGTGTCACTTGAAAATAAGAGTCAGGATGAACTGGGAAAACTAATCGATGCTTTAAGTAAGGCACAGGCAAATATGAAAGAAATTATAAATGGAATTTCTTTGTCAACTTCGGAAGTATCATCTGCTAGTGAAGAGCTTTCAGCAACAATAGAAGAAATCAATAGCACATTTGAAACAATAAATTCCAATACAGCAGCAATTGCAGATGGTGTATTGGAAATCAGAGCAGCTTCAGAGGAATTAACAGCGACAGTGGAAGAAGTAAATTCAGGAGTTTCTCAACTTGCATCAAATTCATCAATTGGAAGTGAAAAATCGGTTCAGATTAAAAGTAGAGCAATAAAGATTAAAGAAAATGGTAGCGAATCAAAAGTTTTAGCAGAACAGCTTTATGATGAAAAACAGGCAAAGATAGTAGATGCAATTGAAAAAGGTAAGGTTGTAGATGAAATTGTAAATATTGCTGGACTGATTAGTGGAATTGCAACGCAAACAAACTTATTAGCACTAAATGCATCTATTGAAGCGGCTAGAGCAGGTGAACATGGAAGAGGATTTTCAGTTGTTGCGACAGAAATTGGTTCCTTATCAGAACAATCTGCTAGATATGTTAAAGAAATACAGACAACGGTATCAAATGTACAAGATGCATTCAGCAATTTAGCAGAAAATGCCAAAGATGTGCTCGAATTTGTTGATAAAAGGGTTCGTTCTGATTATGAATTACTTGTAGAAACTGGAAATAGTTATGAAAATGATGCTATTTACGTGAGTGATATATCGGAGGATACAGCTTCTATGTCTCAGGAGTTGAATGCAGCTACTGAAGAAATTTCAAGTGTAATGCAGTCTATCGCGGGTAATATAGAAGACACCTCAATTAGCTTTGCCAATATAAAAGAAAATATGAATGAAACAACAATTGCGATGGAGCAAATAGCTAAAGCAGCTGAAGATCAAGCGATGGTTGCAGAGACATTAAGTACACTTGTAGCTAAGTTCAAAATATAAAATTATATTAATAATGAGTTAAGGAATGAATGAGGATTGACATGATTGGATCAGATGAAAAAGTAGAGAGAATCCAAAAAATAGCCTTTAATTTTTTTCTTGAGACAGGATATGAGGCTACAACTATTAGGATGATTTGTAAAGCAGCAGAGATAGAAGCACCTACTTTGTATTATTTTTTTGAATCAAAAAAGGGACTTTTTCTTACAATTAGAAATGAAATGGAAGAAGAATATCGCGATCAGGTAATAGAATTAAATCTTGATAATGAAGAAACACCACAAGAAGCATTAAAGAAGTATTATAAATTTTGTATTCAATATACGATGAAAAATCCTGATAAAACGAGATTTTATTTAAGACATCAGTTATTTAGACCAATTGAGTTGCGGGATGAAATACAAGAACGTATTCAGGCAACGACAGAAGGAAAGTTAAAGTTGTACGGGAAATATCTGGAAGAGTCTATTGCCAGAGGTGAGATTGTATCTACGAAAGAAGATGCTTTTAGACAATATACCTCATTCATAGATAACATAACTTTCAATATGATATTTTCCGGTTGGAAACCAAGTGATGAGGAAATAGATAAGGCATGGAATCTCTTCTATAATAACTATTTAAAAGAATAAAGATTAAAGTGAACGAGCTTGTAAAGATGACTAATTTTCTGTTAACAAAGAGAGGTAGAAATATGGAAAAAAAGTATAATATTTCATTAATACTTATCGCTTTGGGTATTTGTATGTTTACAAGTTCGTTTTTTGTATTTTCAATTGATAAGGTAAATGATATTTACATTACGCAGGCAAAGAATGATATAACGCATTTAAAAAAATCGTTTCTTGAAAATACAGTAAATAATCTGATTCAGGAAATCGATGTTGAAAGAGAAATTGAGACGAATCTTTATGAGAAGATTATAAAGAAACAAGAAGCAATTGTTGAAAATAAAGAGAATTTACCAGAGAAGGAATACATAGAGCAACTGATAAAATATTTTACAAATGATAATGAAATAGATTTTTGGAATTTACTTATCTGGGATAAAGATTCCAAAACGGAAATATACGATCCGCAAAATCTTGTAAATGAAAATTGGAATGGAGATGTAAATAATACAAATATTGCCCTGTCTTCATATGGAACAATTGATAGTGGGAATCATTTGATTATTTATGGTATTAGTAAGGATTATATTGATGAAGTAGTTAAAAATAAGATGGCTGATAAAATACGGATGTCTAAATTTGACGAAGAATCATATATTTGGGTCAATG
>CAYYVJ010000104.1:0-6443 GCA_964475115.1 uncultured Lachnospiraceae bacterium | reverse complement strand
ACTGTAGCTTTGTATACAATCCTTCTGTTATTTCTATATGGTTAAGCGTTGCTGGAGAAATCGTAGAAGTAAAGGGCGGAGAACAAGTATATTTATAAAACGCTTTCAATAGTCAATAATGGGGGACCTTTGCGGTCCCCCATTATTATATCTTTTTATTTACAAAACTTATCTTGCTACATTTACTTCTTTAATTACAGCTTCTCCACCTGTTGAATACCATAGATCCCAAGCTGCTTGTAAACCAGCTTCATCGATTTGTCCTACGATGTACTGTGTTCTAGCATCTTCGATGATTGTATCTAAGTTACCACCATTTAATGTATATGTTTCAGAGTTAATTAATAAAGCTGCTGCAGGATTTGTTACTGCATATTTTTCATTATCTTTTTTAATAGCAAGCTCTAATTTAAGTCTATCTGTCTGATTAAATTTAAGACCAGTTATTTGACTTGTTGGAATATAAGGTACTACTTGATTCATACCAGCGTAAGAATATTGTGCTGTATCATCGCCTTCTTTAAGATTTACATATACTCCATCTGCGTCACGCTCCCAGTGAATTCCTTCAAGACCATAACCTGTAGTAATTAACATTTCATCATCACACATTTTATCTAAGAAATGTAATGCTGCTTCTACATCAGCTTCTGTTTTAGCTCCACCTTTTGTAATTGTGAAAAATCCATTATATCCAGATGTAGCTAATGTTTTTGGTTCCGCTCCAGCTTCTTTTGCTATCGCTCCTACAAGATTCATAGAAGCTATTTCTCCATCTTTAGCAACACTTGGAATTTGATTTGTTTCGTAGTAATCCCAAATTCTTCTAGAACCATCAAGTACGTCTATAAACATACCAGCAACACCATTTTTATTATCTAAATCCCATGTAGCAGTATCACGAACTGCCCAATCTTTTGCGATTAAACCATCATCATAAATCTTTTTAAACCAATCAAGAGCCTCTTTGTATTCTGGAGTCATATGAACAGGTACTAAAGAACCATCCCCTGCTTCAGCCCATCCATTTCCTACACCAAACCAGGTTTGCATAATATTTAGAGGTCCTGTATATTTACATAGGTTAACACCATAAGTATCATCCTTACCATTTCCATCTGGATCTCCATATGTCATTTGATACATCATTTCATAAATGTCATCGATTGTTTCTGGAACTCCAAGACCTAACTTTTCTGCCCAGTCATGGCGATATCCAAGACCTTGACGCCCTAAATCTCTCATTCTATATACACCATATAGTTTACCATCTACAGAAATACTATCATTAACTGCAGGAATCGATTGAGAAAGATTTGGATATTTTTCTGCATCATAGATGAATTCATCTAATTCCCAGAAAGCACCTGCTCTTGCATTATTAACAATATTTGCATTAAAGCTTCCAGCTGTGATAATCATTGGCATATCATCACCAGATGCAAGAGTTAAGCTTAACTTGTCATCATAGCTATCACTTGGAACTAATCTTAAATCTAATTCTGTATTTGTATATTCTTCAATATGGTTAAGTACATCTTCTGCATATTCACCAGTCATAGCTTGACCTGAGAAGTCAAAAGTCATAAAACTTACTTTTCCCGGGCCTGCTGGAGCCTCTGCTGTTGCTTCTCCACTCTGTGTACTACCTTGTGCTTCCTTTGTTGTCTCTGCATTTTTGCTACTATTCCCACCACATCCAGCTAGTGAGCCCATAACAATTGTAGATGCAATCATTACTGCTAATACTTTTTTTGTTCTCATTTTTTTCCTCCCTAATATAAATTATATTGCAACTAACACATACCATTTAATTGGCTGTGATTGTTGATTTACTAGTGCCTTTCCTATGGAGCATTAGCCCTTAACCGAACCTACCATAACACCTTTTGCAAAGTGTTTTTGTAAGAAAGGATATACCAATAAAATTGGTACGGTAGCCACTACTGTTGCTGCCATTTTAACTGATTGATCTGGTGGTGGACCTGCCATATTATAATCAATCATAGTACCATCTGTTTGTATTCCTTGTGCCATCAACACAATCTGTCTTAAAATCATTTGTACCGTATATTTTGTATTTGAATTCAAATAGATCATAGCACCAAAGTAATCATTCCAATGTCCTACGGCGTAAAACAAACCGATAGAAGCTAAAACAGGTTTAGAAAGTGGTAACACAATTTTTCTAAAAATACCAAAGTCACTACATCCATCAATTCTTGCAGCCTCTTCTAGTTCTACTGGAAGTTCTTGGAAGAAGTTTTTTACAATAATCATGTTAAACGCACTAATCGCACCTGGTACGGTAATAGCTAAATAAGAATCCAACCAGCCTAAATTACGAATTAACAAATAGGAGGGTATCATGCCACCAGAGAAAAGCATCGTCACAATAACAAGATTTAAAACTACATTTCTACCTCTGAAGTCCTTTTTAGACAATGGATACGCAAAAGTTGTTGTAAAAACCATATTTATCATTGTTCCAAAAATCGTAACAATTAATGAATTCCTTAACCCTTTAAAAATTGTTCCAGTTTTCCAAATGTACTGGTATGCATTAAAAGAAATATCTCTTGGTATCATAAAAAATGCTCTTTCTGTAAGTTCCTTTTCAGTAGCTAAAGAACCTGCTGTAACATATAAAAATGGTGCCACGGTAAATAGTGCCATGATTCCTAAGAACAAATAAATGATCCAATCTGTAACACGCGTACTCAGTCTACCTTTAATTTTCTTATGTTTGTTATACACCAACTTATCTGAAGGTGTAGTAGTTGCAGTAGTTGCCATTCATTTTCACTCCTTTCATTTCTATTAGTAAATTCCTGATTCACCCATCTTTTTAGCAAACCAGTTTGTAGAGAGTACCATTACCGTTCCAACGATGCCTTTAAACAAACCAACTGCAGTACTATAAGAAAATGAACCTTGTGTAATACCCACACGATATACAAACGTATCAAACACATCTGCTACAGAACGATTTAATGAGTTTGTCATTAAATAAATTTGTTCAAATCCTGTATTAAGAATAGAACCTACTCTTAGAATTAACATTACAATAATCGTACCTTTTATAGAAGGAAGTGTAATATGCCACATCTGTTTCCATCTACCCGCTCCATCTACCTTTGCTGCCTCATAAAGCTGAATGTCTACACCTGCAAGTGCTGCTAGGAAAATGATTGTACCGTATCCAGTCTCTTTCCAAATACTCTGGCCTATAATCATTGGTCTAAAATATTTAGGAGTAGATAAAAATGGAATTGTCTTTCCAGTTAGCGTCTCTATCACCTGATTTACAATACCATCTCCTTCATTTAAAAGAGTATAAGTCAAACTGGCAACAACTACCATAGACACAAAATGAGGAATATAAACTAAGGTTTGTATTGTCTTCTTATATAGAGGATGTTTTATTTCATTTAAGAATAATGCAATAATGATTGGCATTGGAAAATAAAACATTAAGTTTAAAAATGAAATCGCTAATGTATTCATCAATAACTTTCCAAAATCTTGCCCTGCAAAGAAATTCTTAAAATGCATGAGTCCTACCCACTGGCTCTCAGAGATGCCCAAGTATGGGCTATAATTTTGAAATGCTATAGCAATTCCACCCATAGGTATGTACTTAAAGAGTATAAAATATATCACTCCTGGTAATAGCATTAAGTATAGTAGGTAATGCTGTCTAAAATATTTTCCAAATTTATCTTTTCTTATCTTTGGAATTTTTACCTTTTTTGTCTGGTCCATAACTACCTCCCTTTATTTTTATGTTTTTGTTGTTTTTGGATAATACTTGCTGTAAAATCCCTCTCTTTATAGTCAAATGATATCATTGCACCTAATGAAATACAATAATCAATATCTTTCATTTTGTTCATAATGCCTTAAATCAACCTCGAAACCTTTGATTATTTTAAAATATGCACAAAATACTCTTTTTCTTTCCATAAAAAACTTTATATAAATTTAATGATTATTTTATATTTAGTAAAAAAAGAAAGAACAATCGCTATTACATATTGTTCTCCCTTTTTATACTCTATATATTCTCTTTATTTCCTTATTCTTCTCTATTTTCTTTTCTATACTTACCTGGCGTAGTATGTTCATGCTTACTAAAAAATCGAATAAAATTTTGAGTATTAGTATAGTTTAACTTAGATGCAATTTCTGCTACTGATAAATTAGTTTTTAACAGCATTTCCTTAGCTACCCTCATTTTTTCCAAGGCAACATAATCTGTAAAACTCATGTCTACTTTAGTTTTCATTATTTTCCAAAGATAACTAGGATGATATCCCATCATATCAGCACATTCAGCTAAAGTAATATCGCCTTTTGCTTCACTAATAATTTTCTTGATCTTATCAAAGATAACTTCCGAATTGCTCTTTCGAAAATCACTCAAACGCGCAATGATTGGGGATATTAATTTATGTTTGAAAAATCCTTTTAACTTTTCAGAATCATATATTTGATTAAACTTCAGAAAGATATTATATTCATCTCCACCAAAAATACCATCTACAAATAATCCAGCTGTAGTGGCTACCAAAATAATCGCAACCATCATTCTATGTAGAGAAAAATATCTCTCATTATTTGTGAAACCTTTACCATTGATGCTGTCTAAAAATTCATCTAACAATTCATATGCTGTTATTTTATCACAATTATCAACTGCTTCTTTCATTCTTCTCTCTATTATCTGTTCATAAGAATAATTTCCCTCTTTAGAAAGAGCAATGTCTGAATAAAAACTAATATTATCTGAAGCTGTTTCTTCTGATTCGGTATTTTCAAAAATAGAACTATTTTTTAACGCTTCAATACCTTCTCTATATGCAATATGAAACTTTTCCAAATTGTCAAAACTTTGACTAATTCCAGAATTAATAACATAATTGTATTTTTCTTTTACAAAATCAGATAGAAGCTTATGTATTTCAAATATGCTTTCATCTAGCTTACCTATATCATCATTTCCAACTACCATAATAATTGCTCTTGCATTATCAATCACGGGAAATATCAACTTTTCTCTAATACTCTCTGGCATACTCGCCACAACATCCATACGAACGATATCCTGCTCTGTGTTTTCTTTATCCTCAGTCTCACTCTGATACCTGCAAATCGCTGCAATCAGGCACATATTCTCCTTTAGTTCAATACCCAACATTTTAATCTTTTCGTCAATTACACCTTTAGTTAATTCTCCGCGAATCAATCGTAATACAAGCAGCTCTCCCAATTGTTCCTTTTGCTTACTTACTAGATTTTCTAAATTAGACTTACTATCCACTAAACTATCAAACTTGGTTTCAATATAAGTAAATTCGTCTTCCATCTGCATATCAGAATCTATTTGATTCCCATTTCCCATATGGCGTGCCAAATGTAATACTGGTTCGTAAATCTTCCTGGTTCCTATTCTAATGATAAACACGATCATTACCACTATAATTACCAGAAAAATCATAACAGCTAAGATTCCTATTGCACCTTCATTAACTAAATTCATGTTATAACTGGCAACATAGGTCCAGCCACTTACAGGAGAAACAGTAGACATGAAATTATAACTTGAGTTGTCTTCTAGACGAATTTCTTTTGCCCTAGATAAAGTTTTTATGTATTCAACATTATCTTCACAAAACTCTCCTATCACTTTATTACTGCTGTCTGTATAGAGAATCTTTCCATTATTATCTAGAACCGTAATATTACCATTACCAATACTATTTTTCATCAAATTTTCAAAATTATCTTTGTGAATAGACACAATCAACATACTAGAATATTGTTCTCTAACCAATGGAAGCTTAAGAATTAAAGAAAGATTATCTGTATTAATAAATGTTCGTTTATCTAGATATATTTCTTTTTCTTCTCCAACTCTATTAAGCCAAAAGATACGCCCTGCTTCATTATGATTATAAAAGAATTCTTTAAAATCCTCTTTATTAATAATATCATTAAAAGGGGCCATACCATAATTGGATAAAACCCAGTCCGTCTCAAGATTAACAAAAGTATATTGACTAATATACTCACTCAAGTAAACTGGTCCAGTGATTTTGCTAGTCGCTTCTTTCAATTCTGCATAATCAGAATAGCGAATATCTGTATCTACAAGCCACTTTATTTCATTTGATTCTACAATTTCCAAATAGTTTTTCCGAATACTCTCTTCAACATTATCAACACTAATTTGCACTTGGCGTAAGGATGCTTCCGTAGATTCATTTACACGATTGGTTATTCCAGAAATATAGGTGTAATAGGAATATACACCAAGTACAAGTACAGGAAGAATAGAGGCAATAAGTAAATACCACAAAATTTGTTTTCTATATTTAGACTTAGGGACTTTTGATGACATCACTTTCTCTCCTTGCCTGATATTTAGTTTCAAGAACCTT
>CAYYVJ010000103.1:0-6446 GCA_964475115.1 uncultured Lachnospiraceae bacterium | reverse complement strand
ATTTTCAGGGTTTGTCTATACTGTTCAATTATCAATGTTCAAGTTTTTTTCTTTTCGAACAGTGATAATTGTATTATCAATGTTCAAGTTTTTTCTTTTGTTGTCTGCGTCAACAGCAACTTTTATATACTATCATACGCAAAAATCTTTGTCAATCTTTTTTTAAAAAGTTTTTTTCTTTTTTATTGACTCACACTGCTTGTCACAGTGGAAAATAATTATATCAATTTTACTTACAATTGTCAACAACTTTTTAATACCTTTATTAGGAAATTATTATTCTACTATATAGATGTAATTACCTTTAGTAAAAAAAAGAACGGAGAAAGAGGGATTTGAACCCTCGCGCCGCGTAAACGACCTACACCCTTAGCAGGGGCGCCTCTTCAGCCTCTTGAGTATTTCTCCTGAATTTAAGTTTTTCTATATTCACTTAAATGATTCATACGCCACTTGTAGCGCAAAAGTTATTATACTAAATGAACCTTTCTTTGTCAATTCCTTTTTGCATGTTTTCTATATTTATTTTTCTTGCATCTTAATTACAGTCTCTATTCTACATTTTACTTCTTTTGCTATGTCTACAGATTTCATATCTTTATACTCCTCATAATATAATGGAGGTAAATAATGAACTTCAACTGTAATAGGTTCTATAGAATTGGTATCAAATGCTTTATAGGAATCAATTAATGTCACTGGTACAATAGGACATTTTGCATTCTTAGCACTTTTAAAACTTCCACCTTTGAATTCAAGCAGATTGTTTTTGTTTTTTGAACGTGTGCCTTCTGGAAATATAACATAATTTCTTCCTTCTTTTACTTCCTTTGTCATTTGCATTATAACATTCATTGATTGACGAATATCATCTCTGTCTATAACTTGCGCTTTAAGCAATCTGATTACCTGTTTTAATAAAATTACATTTTCCGCTTCTTTTTTTATAACTACAGAAAATGGACGTTTATGTGTTTCTAATAAAGTTAACACATCAAACATTCCTTGATGATTTGGAAACATAATATATCCATTTTCTTTAGGAAGATTTGATAAACCATGTGGTTCAATAACTATCTTCCCTGCTTTATTTACCTTTGTTGTTATTTTATGAAGAAGGTTATACTTCTCCTCTTCTGTATATTTATCTGATTTACCATACCAACTAATTTTTAAAAACCAAATTGGTACAATATAAAAGCACTTTATAATTAAATATATAATTCTTTTCATATTGTTCACCTTTCTATCTATTCTAAACCATCTATTTTATATTTTTTAACTTCATTCTCATATAAATCATTTCCCTCTGAATCAATTACTACAATAATTGGAAAATCTTCAACAATTAACTCCCTTATAGCTTCTGTTCCCAAATCATTATATGCTATTATCTTTGAATTTAAAATTTTTTTTGATAACAATGCACCTGCTCCACCTGTTGCTGCAAAGTATACCGCATTATTTTCCACTATAGATTCTTTTACTTCAGCGGAACGCTTCCCTTTTCCTATCATTCCCTTTAATCCAAGATTAAGCAGGGCTGTTGTATATTTGTCCATCCTACTACTTGTAGTAGGACCAGCTGACCCTATCACATTTCCTTCCCTAGCAGGCGAAGGTCCCATATAATATATCATGTTATTTTTCAAATCTATAGGTAGTTCTTCTTTGTTTTCCATAGCTTCATGCATTCGTTTATGGGCTGCATCTCTTGCTGTATATATTGTTCCAGTTAGATATACATAATCTCCAGCTCTTAAACTCTTTGCATCTTCATCACTTATAGGTACTTTTATATGACGTTCCACAACTTTCCTCTTCTCTATATAATTCTTGTTATATGTCTATTCGCATGGCAGCATATATTTATCGCAACAGGAAGGCCTGCTATATGGGTAGGATAGGTTTCTATATTAATAGCTAAAGCCGTTTGTGTTCCACCTAAACCTCCAGGCCCAATCCCTAATTGGTTTATTTTTACTAATAATTCTTTTTCTAATTCTTCTATATAAGGTATCGGTGAACTAATATTTACATTTCTTAATAATGCCTTTTTTGCCAAAACAGCACATTTTTCAAAGGTACCACCTATACCAACTCCCACTACCATTGGAGGACATGCATTTGGTCCAGCTTCTTTTACAGCTGTTAAAACAGCATCTTTTACGCCCTCTATCCCATCAGATGGTTTTAACATAAATATCCTACTCATATTTTCACTTCCAAAACCTTTTGGCGCTAGTGTTATTTCAACACTAGCACCTTCTATGATTTCATAATGTATTACAGCTGGAGTATTATCATTTGTGTTCTCTCTATATATAGGATCTTTTACTACAGATTTTCTTAAAAATCCTTCTTTATAGCCTTTTCTAACACCTTCGTGTATAGATTTTTCTAGGCTACCGCCAATAAAACTTACTTCTTGTCCAACCTTAATAAATACAACAGCCATACCTGTGTCTTGGCAAATTGGTATTAGATCCTTTTTTGATATAAGTAAATTTTCCTCTAATTGCTCTAGAATTTTAACTCCTAAAGGTGATATTTCCTTTTTCTTAGCATCTTCTAATGCTAACTTCATATCTGGAGAAAGATTATAATTAACTTCTACACACATTTCTTTTATATTCTTTTCTATATCTTCAACGAGAATCTTCCTCACAATATATCCTCCAGTAAGTTCTTTCTATTTAAATTTGTAGTTAATGAGTTTATTATCGCATAAAACATAATAAAATGGTATTAAAAAAGTATTAAAAAACACAAAAAATACACTTGACAAATATGTTTCTAATATGTATTATTGTATTAATTACTTAGTACATTAATTCAAAAGGAGGAATACTATGTCATGGAATTTAAAATCTGACCGTCCTATCTATTTGCAATTGCTTGAACATATAGAGTTAAGCATTATTTCAGGCAAATTCAAACCTGGAGATAAACTTCCATCTGTTAGAGATTTAGCTGAAGAAGCTTCTGTTAATCCTAATACTATGCAAAAAGCATTAGCCGAATTAGAGCGGAGTGGTTTGGTTTATACACAAAGGACTGCTGGAAGATTTATAACGGAGGATACTAAGATGATCGAAACCCTTAAAACAACCTTTGCAAAAAATGAAATAACTGCTTTTTTTGAAAAAATGAAGCAATTAGGTTTTAGCTCCACAGAAACTATCGAACTTATTCAAAAATTATTGAAGGAGATGAATTCATGAATCCAATATTAGAATGTAATAACCTTACAAAAAAGTTCGGCAACGTAGAAGCAATCTCAAATATTAATTTAACTTTAGAAAAAGGAAGAATTATTGGTTTGCTTGGCCCTAATGGAAGTGGTAAAACAACTTTAATTAAGATGGCAAATGGTCTTCTTTCTCCTACAAACGGCGAAATTCTTATTAATGGAATGAACATTAGTACACAAACAAAAGAAATTGTTTCTTATCTACCTGAGCGAACTTATTTAAACAACTGGATGAAGGTTTGTGATATCATAGATTTTTTTGGAGATTTTTATAGTAACTTTGATAAAAACAAAGCTTATGAAATGCTAAAAAGACTAAATATCAATCCAAACGATAGATTAAAAACTATGTCTAAAGGTACAAAGGAAAAGGTTCAATTAATACTTGTAATGAGCAGAAATTCCGATCTTTATATTTTAGATGAACCTATTGGCGGTGTTGATCCAGCAGCTAGAGATTATATTTTAAATACTATATTAAGTAATTACAATGAACATGGTACCATTTTGATTTCCACTCATTTAATTTCTGATATCGAACAAATTCTAGATGATATAATTTTTATTCAATACGGTAAAATAGTTAAAACATCCTCAGTAGATGATATTCGTTCTAAGGAAGGAGTGTCTATAGACTCATTATTTAGGGAGGTATTTAAATGTTAGGTAAACTATTAAAACATGAACTAAAAGCAACAACTAGATTTTTTATTCCACTCTATATTACTTTAATATGTATTACTATTTTTAATAAAATTTTCTTTGAAATAAATATTAATGAATCGTCTTTTTTAGAAATTTTTAAAGTTCTTTTTCTCACTGCTTATATTTTGATTATTTGTGCTGTTTTTGTAGTAGCTTTTATTATTACAATCTTAAGGTTTTACAAAAATTTATTAGGAGATGAAGGTTATTTAATGTTTACTTTACCTGCCAAATCTCATCAGCATATTACAAGCAAACTTTTGATTTCTTTATTCTGGAATCTTTTAAGCTTAATAATGGTTATTTTATCTATCTGTATTTTATTATTAGGATCTGGTTATATCGGGCTTTTTTGGGAAAAAATAAAAATCTTGCTAAATGAAGGATATAATATATTAGGAAACAGCTTAATTGTATTTATTGTTCTAACCTTACTACTTATTTTAGTTGGCCAGATTTCAGGCACCCTAATGTTCTATGTTTCAATTGCAATTGGTCACATTTCTAATAAATATAGAATTATAGGATCTATTGTAGCTTACTTTGTAATTAATTTTATAATACAATTTGTTTCAACTGCCGTTATGTTTATCTATGGATTTAATACTAGTAATTATCAAACACTAAATAATTCATATGATTCAGTAACGAATGAAATAATAACAATTATGAACGATGCTTTCATTTTTTCACTTGTGATATCCACAATATTTGGAATTATTTTCTTTTTAATAACAAATTATATTTTAAATAAAAAATTAAACTTAGAATAATATATTTATATTTTTTCTAAAAAACAAAAATGAGGAGCTTTTAACAGGCTCCTCATTTCTTTTTTTATTCTTCTATTATTTCTTCTATTACTTCTTCTAATGTTTCTTCTACTAATTCTTCTAATTCTTCAATTAATTCTTCTGTATTTAATTCACTTTCTCTTACTTTTGCAATGCTTGCTACACTAGTGTCTTCACCTAAATTTATAAGCTTAACACCAGATGTAATACGACCTACCTTGGATATATCATTTACTCCAAGACGTATGATAATTCCTTCTGTAGTAATTATCATTATCTCTTGATCATCTTCAACAGCTTTAACACCTATTACATTTCCTGTCTTTTCATTTATCTTATAGCATTTTACTCCCTTACCTCCACGATGTTGTTTTGTAAACTCATCCATAGAAGTACGTTTTCCCATACCTTTTTCAGATACAAATAGTAAAGACTCTCCTTGCGTATTAAGCTGCATTCCAATTACTTCATCTTCATCCGATAAATTCATTCCAATTACACCCATTGAACTTCTTCCTGTATGCCTTACATTATTTTCATTAAAGCGTATACATTGTCCTAACTTAGTAACTAAAATAATATCCTTTTCATTATCTGTAAATTTTACTTCAATTAATTCATCATCTTCTCGAAGTGTTATTGATTGTAGGCCATTCTTTCGAATATTTTGATATTCAATAATTTCTGTCTTTTTAACAATACCTTTTTTTGTTGCCATGAATAGATAATTTCCTTCTTTGTATTCCTTTATGGCGATTACGGATGTTATCTTTTCTCCTGGCATCAACTGTAGTAAGTTGATAATAGCAGTTCCTCTAGCAGTACGACTAGCTACTGGAATCTCATATGCTTTTAATCGATATACCTTACCCTTATTGGTAAAGAACATTAAATAATGATGTGTTGTAGTCATTAAAAGTTCTTCAATATAGTCTTCTTCTAGGGTTTGCATTCCTTTTATACCTTTACCTCCACGATGTTGGTTTTTAAAATTATCAACCGTCATACGTTTCACATAACCAAGGTTTGTCATGGCTATTATAGTATTTTCTAATGGAATCATATCCTCCATAGACATATCATATTCGTCGTATCCTATTCTTGTTCTTCTTTCATCTCTATACTTATTTCCGATTACTGTTATTTCATCTTTAATTAAAATAAGAAGAAGTTTTTTATCAGCCAAAATAGCCTTCAACTCTATAATTTTATCCATTAAATCCTTGTACTCAAGTTCTAACTTTTCTCTTTCTAATCCTGTTAATGCACGGATACGCATATCTACGATTGCTTGGGATTGAGTATCTGACAAACCAAATCTCTCTGTTAATCCCTCTTTTGCTATTTGAGTTGTTCTAGAACTTCTTACAATTCGTATAACTTCATCAATATTATCAAGGGCTATTATTAAACCTTCTAAAATATGTGCTCTTTCTTCTGCTTTATTTAATTCATACTCGGTTCTTCTAGTTACTACTTCTTCTTGATGTTTTAGATAGTAATTCAACATCTGTAAAAGATTAAGAACTTTTGGTTCATTATCTACTAAAGCTAACATGATAACACCAAATGTGTCTTGCAACTGTGTATGTTTATATAGTTGATTTAATATTATATTTGCATTTACATCTCTTCTTAGTTCAATACAAATACGCATACCTGTACGATCTGATTCATCACGCAAATCTGTAATT
>CAYYVJ010000102.1:0-6447 GCA_964475115.1 uncultured Lachnospiraceae bacterium | reverse complement strand
GGTGTTCTACCATAAGCTTTAATTATTTCCGTTTTCTTTTCTTTTGAAATCATTTTGATTTCCTCCTTATTCTAATAGACGACCAGTACTAAGTCCTAGGTTGGAGTATCCTAACGCTGAGTAAAGGTTGATTTTTCTTGCACAGCTGATTATAACATAGGATTTTTATAAAGGCAAGTACAACTTTCATAGGCACAAGCTCTCATGAGAATTATATGTTTAATCATTTATAATACGAACTGCACCAATTATGTTTCTATAATTCAAATTAGAGTATTTTATCCCTGTTCTTACACTGCTTGCATGTACAACTCTATTATTTCCAATATACATTCCTACATGCTCAATTTTTCTTTCACCATATATAACCAAATCACCTGGCTTCAATTCCGATACTTTAATCTTTGTACCATAATTATATTGTGTAGTTGCTGTCCTAGGAATATTATAACCATATTTCTGATAAATTAACTTTGTAAAACCTGAGCAATCCGTTCCTTTTGTCAAACTATTACCACCATATACATATGGATTTCCAACAAATTCTTGCGCAAAATTCACCATGTCAATTCGCATATTAGATACATCCATACCATATTGTATCTGTGACAAAGTCATGGCTGTAGGCAATTCTTTAGCAATACTAATATATTCAGCACTCACATAGCCTTCTGTACTATCAATTACAATCTTTGCCCATTCATCTAAAACTTCTATAACCTCAAGTTTTTCTGAATTTCCAAGGACTTCTAGAATACTACTATCCGTATTTGCTTCTTCTCGTAAAAACAAAGCATCTGCTGTAACTGTAGCAATATTCTTGATCAGTTCTAACGCTTTTGTATTAGCTTCTTCTCCAATAAGTACATATTCTGAAGTAACATATCCCTTTACTTCACCTGATTCAATCAAATACCATCCATTTAACTCTTCTAGTATCTCGCAGGCAGCATTATTTGGAAGCTTCCCAATAATCTTACCGGTTTCTGGGTTTTCTCTTATATTTAAGAATGTATCTACATTTGCCACACCTAATCTTGAGTAACCATCTACCACAGAAATTGTCTCTTTTGACTTTGTGGTAACTCCATTTACTTTCAATTCTTTTGTGGCAGAACTATTAATATTTGAATAGTACTGTTCTAAAACCACTGCTGCTCCAGCTGCTGGATCTGAACCTTTCAACGCTGATGCATGTATAACTTCCGAATTTACTGACAATAACACGATTCCCAAAGCGCAAACACTTGCAACTTTTAAAATTTTGATCTTCATTACGCCTCCAACAAATACATTTGTTACGAAATTGTTAAATTTGTTACAAAAGTATTGTATCAAGCCGGTAGATTTTTGTCAACGGAAAGCCTGTAAATATTTTTTTGCAAACTGAATATCTTTCTCCATTTGAACTTTTAATTCTTCTATTGAATCAAACTTTTCTTCGCTTCTTTGGAAACCGCAAATCTCAACGATTGCTTCTTTTCCGTACACATCTTCATCAAAATCCATCAAATAAGTTTCAACATTTTTTTCTGTAGAATCACTAACAGTTGGCCTACTACCAATATTTGTAGTTCCATAAAATCGCCTACCCTCTATTGTACTAATTGAAAGATAAACTCCATTGGGTGGCAATAATTTTTCATTTTGAGGAGTTATATTAATAGTAGGAACACCCAAGCGTCTTCCCAATTGTTTACCATGTACTATTTCTCCAGAAATAAAATAAGAGTATCCTAAAAGCTTATTTGCTAATTCTACATTTCCCTTTTTTAATTCTTCTTTAATATAACTACTACTGATAACTTTACCTTCTTCTTGCTCTTTTGAAAATACAATTAACTCAAAACCATACTTCTTTGAAAACGTTTCAAGAGTATCAATATTTCCTGATCTATTGTAACCAAAACGAAAATCATCTCCAACAACTATACAAGCTGCATTTAGCTTATCAATTAAGATCTCTTTTACAAAAACTTCTGCTTCCAAAGAGGCAATTTCTTTTGTAAATGGACATTGCACTAATATTTCAACACCTAGTGTATGTAAGTATTGACATTTTTCAAGGTTCGTTAATAAAACCCCTTCTGTAGAACCGGTTAGGTACTTGTTAGGTGGAGTTTCAAAAGTGAAAACACTAGGTATGTAACCTTCTTTTTTCTTACGAACCACTTCAGAAATCAACTTTCTGTGTCCTCTATGCACTCCGTCAAACTTGCCTAAAGTTACAGCTGTTTTATCTTTTACATGGAGTTTAGATATTTCATTTATAAATTCCAATTAAACTCTCTCACTTTCATAATCAATTTAAAAACATCTTTACTGCTTTAAATAATTGCTTTTCTACTTTATATTGATAGATACCAATAAAGGTATCTTTATGATCATAAACTCGGATTGGTAAATTCAAATCACTAACTTGGGGTTCAAGTATGTGCTCTTTTCCAAAAGGATTTCCATTATAAATAAGATTTGAATTCTCTTCCTTCACTACACATTTTTCATAGTTTGTGAACATATTCTCTACAGGTATCAGAATATTCTCAAACAAACCCTTTTCTCTCAACTCTCTTATTTCATCTAATTTATGACTCTCTTCTAAGTGGAATCTACCAGATTTCACTCTCAGTAAGTCCTCCATACACCCGCCACAACCTAATAGGTCACCTATATCATGACAAAGAGTTCTAATATATGTTCCTTTCGAACAGTTTACCGTTATCTTTATACGAGGAAGATCTATCTCTTCTATAATAATCTTGTTTATCCTTACAAGTCTTGAGTCCCTTTTTACTTCTTTTCCTTCTCTTGCAAGTTCATATAACTTTTTCCCATTTATTTTTATTGCAGAGTACATAGGTGGGATTTGATTGTATTCACCTTCAAAGTCAAGAATCCTTGCTATTACATCTTCTTTTCTTACACCAACTTCTGCTTCTGTTAGTATGGTTCCACTTGTATCTTGAGTATCTGTTGTAACTCCTAGCAGAAGTGTAGCGCTATAAGTTTTATCTTTATCCGTTAACATTTCGCTTAGTTTTGTTCCACTACCAAGGCAAATAGGAAGTACACCTTCTGCATCAGGATCTAGGGTACCAGTATGTCCTATTTTTCTTTGTCCTAAAATACCTCTCAACTTTGCAACTACATCGTGAGAGGTATACCCTTTTTCCTTGTACACATTTATAATTCCATTATACACTTTTATTCTCCCTTGATACCATCTGTTCTTCTATCTGCTTAGACAAATTATTTATCACATCATAAACAGTTCCAACCATAGTACAACCTGCAGCTCTAATATGTCCACCGCCTCCAAAGTAACTAGCTATTTTGCTAACATCTAAATACTGTTTAGAACGAAGGCTTACTTTGTATTGATGATTACCAATTTCATACATGAAAATGGCGCATTCTACTCCTTTTGTAACCAAAAGTTGATTGACGATTCCGTCCATATCATGACTTTTTACATTAAAAAAATCCATCTCTTTTTTAGTAATAGCAGCAAAAATACAGGTATCTTGAAAAAACATAACACTTTCTAAAAGTCCTCTTCCTAAAATTTGATTTTGTACATAGCTTTTTTCATAAAAGCTATCATTAATAATATCTGAGAAAGGAATGCCTTTACTCATAAGTTTTCCAGCTGCAACCATTGATCTTTCTGTTGTGTTAGAAAAACGAAATATTCCTGTGTCATGTGCTATTCCTGTATATAGGGCTACTGCAACATCTTGATTTATCTTTTCATGATCAAACAAGTAAAATAAAATCTCACAAGTAGAAGCTGCATCCGATTCAATCCTATTAATATTAGCATATCCTTTATTGCTGACATGATGATCAATGCAAATTGTCTTTTTTGCAGCATCAAATGGTTCAATTGAAAACCCTAACCTCTCCTTATCAGCAGAGTCTAGAGCAACAAATAAATCATATATGGTATCCGTCTCATATTCATGTTTTATTATATCAGTATTTTTTATATATGAAAATGTAGAAGGAATTTCTTCTAAATAAACATCAACTTTTATATGAGGAAAATTCGATGTTACATAGTTGTATAACCCTAAACAAGAACCCACGCAATCACCGTCCGGTCTTACATGTCCGGCGATTGCTAGTGAATTAATATTTTTTAGTTCATTCGTCAATTGAAGCATCATTATCATCCCTTTGATTAACACCCTTATTTACAGTATCAATTAATTTTGACATATTAATCCCATATTCAATGGATTGATCTAATATAAAGTTTAGTTCAGGAGTGTTTCTTAAGTTTATTGTCTTTGCAAGTTTCGTACGTATATAACCTTCTGCACTTTTAAGCCCCTTTAGTGTATCTTTTTGGGAATCTTCATCACCTAATACACTAATATACACTTTACAATGTTTCAAGTCAGGGGCAACCTCTACAGCTACTACAGAAGTCATAGGGTTTATTCTTGGATCTTTAATTTCACCACGAATAATATTACTTAACTCTTTTTGCACTTCTAAATTAATCCTAGTATTTTTTATACTATTTTTTCTCATCTTGGAACCTCTTCCATTACATAGGCTTCAACAATGTCTCCTTCTTTGACGTCGTTGAATTTTTCAAATACCAAACCACATTCATAGCCTGTATTTACTTCTTTCACATCATCTTTAAATCTCTTTAAGGATGCTAAGTTTCCTTCAAATACCAAGTCTTTGCCTCTTGTAACTTTTACCATACATCCTCTTACAAATTTACCATCTAATACATAAGAACCAGCAATTGATCCAATACCAGAAGATTTGAAAATCTGTCTTACTTCCGCATGACCAATTACTTTTTCAGCAAAGATAGGGTCTAACATACCCTTCATTGCTGTTTCTACATCCTCAATTGCATCATATATTACTCGATAAAGTCTTAAATCCACTTTTTCTCTTTCCGCAATATCTCTAGCTGTATTATCCGGTCTAACATTGAATCCTATAATAATTGCATTTGATGCAGAAGCCAAAATAACATCCGATTCATTGATTGCACCAACGCCACCATGAATTATTTTTACTGCAACTTCATCATTTGATAACTTCACTAAGCTTTGTCGAATTGCTTCTACTGAACCTTGTACGTCAGCTTTTACAACTATATTTAAATCTTTTACATTTCCAGATTGAATTTGATTAAACAAATCATCTAAAGATAATTTTGCTTTTGTATCATCAATTAGTTTTTCTTTTCCATGTGTAATAAAGGTTTCAGCAAAGTTTCTAGCTTCTTTTTCAGTATTCGTTGCAACGAATATATCACCTGCATTTGGTACTTCATTTAATCCTAAGATTTCTACTGGTGTTGATGGTCCGGCTTCTTTTAATCTTCTGCCTTTATCATCTGTCATAGCTCTCACTTTACCAAAGCTAGAACCCGCAGCTATAGAATCACCCACTCTAAGAGTACCTTTTTGTACTAAAACAGTAGCAACTGTTCCTTTACCCTTATCAAGTTTCGCTTCAATTACAAGACCTCTTGCTTTTCTCTTTGGATTTGCCTTTAATTCTACTATTTCTGCAGTTAATAGAATCATCTCTAATAAACTTTCTAGCCCTTCATGAGTATGAGCAGATACTGGTACAAATATAGTACTTCCACCCCAGTCTTCAGCAACTAGTTCATGCTCTATTAATTCTTGTTTAACACGTTCAACATTTGCACTTGGTTTATCAATTTTATTAATAGCAACAATAATTTCTACGCCTGCTGCTTTGGCATGATTAATAGCCTCAATTGTTTGTGGCATAACTCCATCGTCTGCCGCTACAACTAAAATCGCTATATCAGTAGATTGAGCACCACGCATTCTCATTGAAGTAAAAGCTTCATGTCCAGGTGTATCAAGAAAAGTGATTTTCTGGCCCTTAATTTCAACCATATAAGCACCAATATGTTGAGTAATTCCACCCGCTTCTTTTATTATTACATTTGAATGTCTAATTGCATCTAATAATGAAGTTTTACCATGATCTACGTGACCCATAACACAAACTACAGGTGGCCTGGTTACCATATCAACTTCGTTTTCTTCCTCTTCTTTTAAAAGTTCTTCAATAATATCAACTTTTACTTCCATTTCTGCTATAATATCATATTCTAAAGCAATTTCTTCCGCAGCTTCAAAAGTTATTTCTTGATTGATTGTAACCACATTGCCTTGTAAAAACAGTTTTTTCACTAAAACAGAAGGTTGTATCTTCATTTTTTCTGCTAGTTCTTTAATGGTTAAAGTTTCAGGTAGAATAATCACTTTTATCTCTGGTTCCTTCACTACAGGTACTGGAGCAACATTTTTTATATTCGTATTCTGATTTTGTCTTTTTCCTTGGTTAGGACGACTTCCTTGGTTAGGGCGATTTCCTTGGTTAGGCTTTCTTCCTTGATTCGCATTGTTTTGATTCTGTGACCTATTTTGA
>CAYYVJ010000101.1:2175-6499 GCA_964475115.1 uncultured Lachnospiraceae bacterium | reverse complement strand
GATGTTGCCACTTGTGGAGAGATATCACCATTAAATGCGTTAAATTACTTAATTGGAAGTTTTGATTCAGATATTATTACCATTGATTATCGAGTGCGTGGGTTCACAAGAAACCTTCAGGGGAAAAAATATTATATGGATCATGATATTACTTCTATACAAGATTATATTGATAAAAAAACGTTGACAGATTATGATGCCATCGATGTAAATGTATATCAGTCAAATTTATTTCATACAAAAATGTTAATAAAAGAAATTAATCTTCAAAACTATTTATTTAACACTGATGTATATGAATTGCCTCCAAAGACGAGATTGGAAATAACCAATAGCTTGCGCAAAGAAATGATAGAGATTTTTAGCGGAATGAATGTTTATTAAGATTCACTCCCCAAAAGGAGAAAATAGAAAAGATGCATAGACAAGAGAAAGCCCCTATACATGAGGCCTTATTAAAACATAAATCAAATCGTGTAGTACCCTTTGATGTTCCTGGTCATAAGGGGGGAAGAGGGAACTTAGAATTAACCCAGTTTTTGGGTGAAAGTTGTCTGAAGACAGATGTGAATTCCATGAAACCTTTAGATAATCTATGCCATCCTATATCGGTTATAAGAGAAGCAGAAGAGCTGGCAGCAGAAGCGTTTGGTTCAGCATCAGCATTTTTTATTGTAAATGGTACTACAGCAGCAGTTCAAGGAATGATTATGTCCACTTGTAAAAGGGGAGACAAAATCATTATGCCACGTAATGTTCACCGAAGTGCAATAAATTCTTTAGTAGTTTGCGGTGCAGAGCCAGTTTATATAAATCCCGGAATAAATAAAGAACTTGGTATACCTTTAGGCATGTCATTTAAAGATGTGAAAGAGACAATAGAAAATAACAAAACTGCAAAAGCAATTCTAATCAATAACCCTACGTATTATGGGATTTGTTCGGATTTAAAGAAAATCGTAGAATTGGCACATCAATATGATATGTATGTGCTAGTAGATGAAGCTCATGGAACACACTTTTATTTTGGAGATGATTTACCAGTATCTGCTATGGCAGCAGGTGCAGATATGGCTGCGGTTAGTATGCATAAAACAGGAGGGTCTTTAACTCAAAGTTCATTTTTACTTTGTGGACATAAAATAAATTCTGATTATGTAAGACAAATTTTAAACTTAACTCAGACAACAAGTGCATCCTATTTGCTATTGTCTTCTTTAGATATAACAAGAAAAAACCTTAGTTTATATGGCAAGCAAATATTTAAGAGAACTCTTGAACTTGCTGAGTATGCAAGAAGTGAAATAAATAAGTTAGGTGGATATTATGCATTTTCGGATGAACTTGTAGATAAAGAAGCTTATTACGATTTTGATAGGACAAAGCTTTCTATTCATACCAGAAATATTGGATTAGCTGGAATAGAAGTATATGATTTACTTCGTGACGAATATGGAATTCAAATAGAATTTGGTGACCTTGGAAATATTTTGGCAATTATATCAGCAGGTGATAGGGAGTTTGAAATAGAACGATTGATATCAGCCTTATCAGAGATTAAGAGAATTTATGAAAAGGACAAAGCAGGACTTCTAGATCATGAATATATTAATCCAGTAATAGATTTGCCACCACAAGTAGCATTTTATGAAAGGAAACGTTCCCTTCCAATTAGGGAAAGTGTAAATAAGATTTGTGGAGAGTTTGTAATGTGCTATCCACCAGGTATACCTATTTTGGCACCAGGGGAACGCATTACAGAAGAAATTGTGGATTATATCTTATACTCCATAGAAAAAGGTTGTTTGGTGACAGGAGCAGAAGATATGACGATTAAGAGGCTTAATGTTGTGGAGGTGGAATAGTGGAATTTTGGTATACAGAGGAACACACGAAAAATGTTAGATTATCTTTAAAAATAGACCGGCAAATTGTTAATACAAAAAGTGCGTTTCAGCAAATTGATGTGTTTGATTCGCCTGAATTTGGACGTGTACTTACTCTAGATGGTTGCTTAATGGTTACAGAGAAAGATGAATTTATCTATCATGAAATGATCGTCCATATCCCAATGGCTGTTAATCCTGATATAAAGAAGGTTCTTGTAATAGGTGCTGGAGATGGTGGAACTGTCCAAATATCAAACCATAGAAGAGATTCATATGGTAGAAATCGACAAAATGGTAGTAGATATTTGTATGGAGTACCTTCCATTTACTGCTAAAAAATTAACAGATCCTAGGGTATCATTATTTTTTGAAGATGGATTAAAGTTTGTCCGGACAAGAAAAAATGAATATGACTTAATTATAGTAGACTCTACGGATCCTTTTGGCCCTGGAGAAGGATTGTTTACAAAAGAATTTTATGGAAATTGTTATAATGCCTTGACAACAGATGGAATTTTAGTAAATCAACATGAAAGTGTCTATTATGATTCCTATATTAACTCTGTAAAACGAGCCCATAAAAGGATGAAAGAGCTTTTTGTAATTTCAGAAGTTTATCATGCACATATACCCACATATCCCTCTGGCCATTGGCTATTTGGATTTGTATCTAAAACTTATGATCCTATTATGGACTTGAAGGAAGAGCGATGGAATAATTTACTACTGAAAACAAGATATTATAATACAGAACTTCATAAAGGTTCATTTGCTTTACCAAACTATGTAAAGGAGTTGTTAGAGGATGAAGATGAATAAGAATATCCATACCTTTATTGGATGTGAAAGTGAGTATGAAGAAAGTAAAATTGTGATTTGGGGCGCACCTTTTGATAGTAGTACTTCTTATCGACCTGGGACAAGATTTGCAAGTTCGGCTATAAGGAATGAAAGTTTTAGTATTGAAACCTATAGCCCATATCAAGATAAGGATTTAGAGGATACCTTGATTTTTGATGGGGGAGACTTGGAATTACCTTTTGGAGATTCAGAGAAGGCATTAAGTGAGATAGAGGGATTTACAAAAAAGATTTTAGAGGATAATAAGTTGCCACTTATGATTGGTGGAGAACATCTTGTTAGCTTAGGAGCAGTAAGAGCTGCGAAACAAAAATATCCAGAGTTGCATTTGATTCACATGGATGCTCATACAGATTTAAGAGAAGATTACTTAGGAGTTACTCTTTCACATGCGTCTGTTATCAAACGTTGTTGGGAATTACTTGGAGATTTTAAAATCTTTCAGTTTGGAATACGAAGTGGAGAGAGAGAAGAGTTTAGATGGGCAAAAGAGCATACCTTTCTTAACAAATATAATTTTAAAGGATTAGAGGAAGCGATTAGAAAAATAGGAAATGCGCCAGTCTATTTAACGATAGATTTAGATGTACTTGATCCATCCATTTTTCCAGGAACAGGAACACCTGAAGCAGGCGGAGTGTCTTTTCAGGAATTATTAGAAGGAATTATAAAAGTATCAAAGTTAAATATAGTGGCAGCAGATATGAATGAATTATCACCTATTTATGATCAAAGTGGTGCGTCTACTGCATTAGCCTGTAAGGTGCTAAGAGAATTTTTACTTGCACTAAATAAATAAGAATAGTTTTTTGAAGGAGGAAATAGAATGGGAAGAGCGTTAATTATAGGAGCCGGTGGAGTGGCAAGTGTGGTAGTTCATAAATGTTGCCAAAACCATGAGGTTTTTGAAGAAATATGTATAGCTAGTAGAACAAAGTCAAAATGTGATGCTTTAAAAGAAAAAATAGAGGGTGGAAAAACCAAGATAACAACTGCACAGGTAGATGCAGATAAAGTAGAAGAATTGATTGCATTAATCGAAGAATACAAACCAGATATTGTAATCAATGTTGCTTTGCCTTATCAAGACTTAACGATTATGGATGCTTGTCTTGCAACAAAGGTTGACTATGTAGATACAGCAAACTATGAACCATTAGATACAGCAAAATTTGAATATAAATGGCAATGGGATTATAGAGAAAGATTTGAAAAGGCAGGAATTACAGCATTGCTTGGAAGTGGATTTGATCCTGGTGTAACTGGAGTGTTTTCTGCCTATGCCCTAAAGCACGAGTTTGATGAAATTAATTATATTGACATATTAGATGCAAATGCTGGAGATCATGGATATCCATTTGCAACTAATTTTAATCCTGAAATCAATATTAGAGAAGTAACAGCGAAAGGCAGTTATTGGGAAGAGGGTAATTGGACAGAAACAGAACCTATGGAAATAAAAAGAGTTTATAATTTTCCAGAAATAGGTGAAAAGGATATGTATCTTTTGCATCATGAAGAACTAGAATCTTTGGGAATGAATATAAAAGGAATAAAAAGAATTCGCTTCTTTA
>CAYYVJ010000101.1:0-2075 GCA_964475115.1 uncultured Lachnospiraceae bacterium | reverse complement strand
GCTTCTTTAGGTCCTCGCACCAAAGGAAAGACAAATATTGGATGTATTTTCCAAGGGAAGAAAGATGGAAGGCCAAAGACCTATTATGTGTATAATGTGTGTGATCATGAGGAATGCTATAAAGAAGTAGGTTCTCAAGCAATATCATATACAACAGGTGTTCCTGCTATGATTGGTGCTATGATGGTTATGACAGGCAAATGGAAGAAAGCAGGAGTTTATAATATTGAAGAGTTTGACCCAGATCCATTTATGGAGGCTTTAAATAAATGGGGTCTACCGTGGCAAGAAAGTTATGATCCGGATTTAGTAGATTAGGGGGAAAACGATGGCAATAGACTTTACTAACTTACCAACACCCTGTTATATAGTAGATGAAGAACTACTTTTAAAGAATTTATTGCTTTTAAAATCCATTTCAGACAGGACAGTTTGTAAAATTTTACTTGCTCAAAAAGCATTTTCAATGTATTCCTTATATCCGCTTATTGGAAGTTATTTAAACGGAAGCACAGCTAGTTCGCTATTTGAAGCAAAGCTTGGAAAAGAGGAAATGGAAGGAGAAGTACATATTTTTTCTCCTGCATACAGAGAAGAGGAAATGGATGAAATCTTATCGATATGTGATCATGTGGTGTTTAATTCATTTAGACAGTGGAAGAAATATAGAGAAAAGGTAAAGACTTCTCCGAGGCACATAGAATGTGGGCTTCGTATAAATCCAGAATATTCTGAGATAGAAACAAACTTATATGACCCATGCTATGAGAATTCAAGACTAGGTACCACCCTTACACAATTTGAGGAAAAGGAATTAGAAGGGATTGACGGATTCCATTTTCATACCTTATGTGAACAAAATTCTGATACATTAGAACGTACAATAGAAGTGGTTGAAAAAAAGTTTGGCTCATATCTTAGTAAATTGAAATGGATCAACTTTGGAGGGGGGCACCATATTACAAGAAATGATTATGATATAGAAAAACTCATTAAATGTATCACATATATGAAAGAAAAGTATCAAATCGAAGTATATCTAGAGCCAGGAGAGGCAGTAGCATTAAATACGGGATATTTAGTCTCTAAGGTTTTAGAAGTTGAAAAAAATGGTATGAATTTAGCTATTATGGACACCTCTGCAACCTGTCATATGCCAGACGTACTAGAGATGCCCTATCGCCCGGAGATGATTGGAGCAAAAAGGCCGGATGAAAATCCAGAAACTCACCCGTACGTATATCGTTTGGGAAGTGGAACTTGTTTGGCAGGAGATATAATAGGAGATTATGCCTTTGAAAAACCATTAGAAGCAGGAGATGTTTTGGTGTTTACAGATATGGCACATTATACCATGGTAAAAAACAATACATTCAATGGAATAAACTTACCTACCATTGCTTCTTATAATAAAAGAGAAGGTATAAAAATCATTAAAACGTTCAATTATTTAGACTTTAAAGAAAGATTATCCTAAATTACTATTGAAATCTGTTTAAAAAAAGTGGGTTTTGTGTTATCATATAATTACTGTACAATTCTAAAAATTGTACTTAAATATGAGAATGAAAATAATTATGTATTAAAGGAGGATTTTACCATGAAGAAAGAAGTTAAGTTTTTTATCTGTAAACATTGTGGAAATATTATTTACTTAGTAAATGAATCAGGTGCACCAATTAGTTGTTGTGGTGATCAAATGACTCAATTAGTTGCTAATACAACAGATGCAGCAGTTGAAAAACATGTGCCAGATGTAACGGTATCAGGTGACTCTATTGTTGTTAAAGTTGGTAGCGTAGAACATCCTATGGTAGAAGAACACTTTATCCAATGGATTGTAGCGGCAGACAAAAATGGTGTACAATTTAAATATTTACAAGCAGGTGAGAAACCAGAAGCTACTTTTAAAGTTGACACAGAATCTTTTAAAGTATATGAATATTGTAATCTACATGGATTATGGGTATACGAAAAATAGTATAGAGTAGTGTTCACACAACTAAAAGCAAGACATATTTATATTATAAATATGTCTTGCTTTTTTATAGGGGTGAATATGGATCAAAGTAATG
>CAYYVJ010000100.1:0-6553 GCA_964475115.1 uncultured Lachnospiraceae bacterium | reverse complement strand
TAACTATTATGTCCGCTGCAAAGGAAGTAGGAAACATTGAAAATCCTACCATGGAAAACTTAGCGAAAGCTATTTCTTCGGGATCCTTGCGTGGAGCAAGAGGAAATTCAGGCGTTATACTTTCACAGCTTTTAAGAGGATTAACTAAGGTGATTCAAGAGCATGATGCGATTGACACAATGATATTGGCAAATGCGTTACAACGTGCAACAGAGACGGCTTACAAAGCGGTTATGAAGCCAAAAGAAGGAACGATTCTAACAGTAGCAAGAGGGATTGCAGATAAAGCAAGTGAATTGGCATTAGAAACGGAAGATCTAATTTTTCTCATAGAGGAAGTATTAAAACATGGAGAGTATGTTTTGAGTCAGACACCAGAGATGCTTCCAGTATTAAAAGAAGCTGGAGTTGTAGACTCAGGTGGTCAAGGACTTATGGAAATCTTAAAAGGTGCTTATCATGTGTTTTTAGGCAAAGAAATAGATTTGACAATTGAGTCTGATTATAAAACAACTGGAGCAAATACAGTTCAAAAAACAGATGGTTATGAGATTAAATTTGGTTATTGTACCGAATTTATTATTATGTTAGAAAAAGAGTATATTGAAAAGACTGAATTAGATTTTAAGGCATATTTAGAATCGATTGGAGATTCTATAGTTGTAGTATCTGATGACGGAATTGTAAAAGTTCATGTGCATACAAATGATCCAGGATTAGCAATACAAAGGGCATTGACCTATGGATCATTAACTAGTATAAAAATTGATAATATGCGTGAAGAGCATAATGAAAAATTAATAAAAGATGCTGAAAAAGTAGCAAAAGAACAAAAAAATAATGTAGAAGAAAAGAAAGTTCAACCTAAAAAACCAGTAGGTTTTATTTCAGTATCTGTTGGAGAAGGTTTGAATGAAATATTTAAAGGGCTTGGCGTAGACCATCTGATAGAAGGCGGGCAAACTATGAATCCAAGTACGGAAGATATCTTGACAGCTGTTGATAATGTGAATGCTGAAACTATATTTATTTTACCTAATAATTCAAACATTATATTGGCAGCCCAACAAGCAACGTATCTTGTAGAAGACAAGAAGATTATTGTGGTTCCTTCAAAGACAATACCTCAAGGAATTACTGCAATTATTAATTTTGTACATGACAAATCTCCAGAAGATAATTTGGCTAACATGATAGAAGAAATGAAAAATGTTAAAACTGGTCAAGTAACTTATGCAGTACGTGATACAAAGATTGATGAGAAAGAAATAAAAGAAAATGATATTATGGGATTAGGTGACCAAGGTCTTTTGGCAGTAGGTAAAGAAGTTGAAGCTACAGCTTTAGAGATGTTAGAACAGATGGTGGATGAAGAATCAGAACTAATTAGTATTTACTATGGTGCTGATGTTTCTTTTGAAGATGCAAAAGAAATTGAGAAAAAAGTTACTGAAACATACCCGGACTGTGATATTGAACTCCATTTAGGAGGACAGCCTATTTATTATTATTTTATGTCTGTTGAATAAAGGAATACAATATAATTAAACAGGAGTTCGTAAAGGATAATCAGTTATCAGTTTACGAACTCTTTTCATTAAATAGGAAGTTCTTTGCAGTGAAGGAGGGAATATGGTGGAAAAAAAATCCATAAGAACCCTAAAAGGTGTTGGGGAGAAAACGGAGAAGCTTTTTTGGAAGCTAGATATTTTTACAATAGAGGACTTATTACGTAATTATCCTAGAACTTATGATGTTTATATGAACCCTGTTTCAATAGATGAATTACAGACGGATACTATTTCAGCAGTAACAGGTATGGTTCTAAAAAGTTTAAGTGTTACGAGAGTTAGGAATTTAGAGATTGTTAGCGGAGCGATAAAAAATGAGAATCATATTCTAAACCTTACTTGGTTTAATATGCCTTTTTTGCAGAAGATTATTAAACCTGGTTCTCAATATGTTTTTAGAGGCAGAATTGTAAATAAAAACGGAAGAATCACTATGGAGCAAGCAGAGATTTTCACCTTAGGTGATTACCAAGAAGTTGTTAATATAATGCAACCTATTTATGGGTTAACAGCTGGTTTGTCAAATAAAACAGTGGTGAAAATCGTAAAGCAATTGTTAGAAGATGGTACGGTCTATGAGGACTGTTTGCCAGAGTATATGAAAGAAAAGCTTGATTTAATAGAGTATAATTTAGCTCTAAAGTGCATTCATTTTCCGAAAAACAAAGATGAATTTACTAGAGCCAGAAAACGCCTTGTTTTTGAAGAGTTTTTTGTATTTATATTAGCTCTTAGAAAATTGAAAGAAAATAATATTGCTTCACAAAATCATTTTACTATAAAATCTTGTAATTTATCCGAGAGTATAGTAAAAGCTTTGCCTTACAATTTAACAAATGCACAAACAAAAGTTTGGCAAGAAATTAAGTCGGATTTATCTGCGGATAAAACAATGAATCGACTAATACAAGGGGATGTTGGTTCTGGTAAGACGATTCTTGCTTTTTTAGCCCTCTTATTAGTTGTAGAAAATGGATACCAAGGAGCTCTAATGGTTCCAACAGGAGTTCTTGCAAAGCAGCATTATGATTCGTTAATGTCTTTATTTGAGGAACAAGGGATTGATAAGAAAGCCATTTTACTTACTGGTTCTATGACTGCAAAAGAAAAAAGAGTTGCTTATGAAAAGATAGCTAATCATGAAGTGGATATTATAATTGGAACCCATGCTTTGATTCAAGAAAAAGTAGTATATTCAAATTTGGCTCTGGTAATTACAGATGAACAACATCGCTTTGGAGTTCGTCAAAGAGTAGCTTTAGCAGATAAAGGAATCAAGCCTGATGTTCATGTTCTTGTAATGAGCGCAACTCCAATTCCTAGAACGTTAGCTATTATTATATATGGTGATTTGGATATTTCTGTAATTGATGAACTTCCAGCAAACCGTTTACCGATCAAGAATTGTGTGGTAAATAAAAGTTATCGTCCAAAGGCTTATCGATTTATTGAAGCTGAAGTGGAAAACGGTAGACAAGCATATGTAATTTGCCCAATGGTTGAAGAAAGTGAAATGATGGAGGCTGAAAATGTCCTTGATTATACCAATGTACTGAAAATGAATTTGCCGAGCTCTGTAAATGTAAGATATCTTCACGGCAAGATGAAGGCAAAAGAAAAAGAAGAGATTATGGAAGCGTTTGCAGCAAATGAGATTCAAGTCCTAGTCTCCACGACTGTAGTTGAAGTAGGTGTAAATGTACCGAATGCTACAGTGATGATGATAGAAAATGCGGAGCGTTTTGGTTTGGCAGGACTTCATCAGCTTAGAGGGAGAGTGGGTAGAGGAAAGGATCAATCATATTGTATTTTGGTCAGTGGAAATGATGGAGAAGACTCGAAAAAGCGACTTGAAATCCTAAATCATTCTAATGATGGTTTTTTTATTGCAAGCGAAGACTTGAAGTTAAGAGGGCCAGGTGACTTGTTTGGATTTAGACAAAGCGGCTTAATGGAATTTAAAATTGGAGATATTTACACGGATCATAAGCTGCTTGAGCTTGCAAGTGAATGTGCAGAAGAAATACTCCATATGGACAGGGAATTAGAAAGAGAAGAACATTTTCCATTAAAAAAACATTTGGAACGTATTGACACATGGATGACGACACAGTTATAATAACAGGCAGTTTATAAATTTCTGTGCATAAATATAAGATTATAGATATCATACTATAAATGGAGAAAACTATGAGACTATTAAGTATTGCCAGCGGAAGCAGTGGAAACTGTATTTATGTAGGATCCGATAACACACACATTCTAGTAGATTGTGGAATTAGTGGTAAGAGGATAGAAGCTGGTTTAAATGAAAATGAGTTAAAAGGGAATGACTTAAGCGGAATCTTAATCACCCATGAACATACCGATCACATTTGTGGTCTTGGAGTGATGGCTAGAAGATATGGAATTCCAATTTATGCAACAAAAGAAACCTTATATCAAATAGAGCAAACATCATCTTTAGGCAAATTACCAACTGAACTTTTTGTAATTGTTGAAGCAGATCAAACCTTTCAGATTGAAGAATTGACGATTCATCCTTTTTCTATTTCTCACGATGCAGCTAATCCAGTTGCTTATCGTATCAGTCATGAAAGTCGATCAGTCGCAGTTGCAACAGATATGGGCAATTATAATGATTACATAATAGAAAATTTAACAGGAGTAGATGCACTTTTGTTAGAGGCAAACCATGATGTAAACATGCTACAGGCAGGGAGTTATCCATACCCTCTAAAAAGGAGAATCTTAAGTGATTATGGACATCTGTCAAACGAATCCTCTGGAAAGCTTTTAACTAAAATATTGCACGATGGCTTAAAGCATATTTTCCTTGGGCATCTTAGTAAAGAAAATAACTATGAGGAACTGGCATACGAAACGGTACGTTTAGAAATTGCCATGAGTGATACAAAGTATAGAGGGAATGATTTTTCTATGCAGGTGGCAAAAAGAGATAGGCCTTCTTGCATAGTTACAATTTAAATAGCGTTAGAAGCGCATAAACTAAGGTGTTAAAATGGAGGACAAGATGAAGAAAACAATTATTACAGTAGTAGGAAAAGATACCGTAGGTATCATAGCAAAGATATGTACTTATCTTGCAGAGAATAAGGTTAATATTCTAGATATTTCACAAACAATAGTAGAAGATTATTTTAATATGATGATGATTGTGAATATGGAAGATTCCATACAAGCTTTTGAAGAAGTGGCAAATGGTTTAGAGCAAGTGGGACAAGAGATGGGTGTAATTGTAAAGTGTCAAAGAGAAGATATTTTCAATAAAATGCATAGAATATAGAGGTGTCTGATGATTAATATATTTGAAGTAAATGAAACAAATATGATGATAGAAAAAGAAAATCTAGATGTTAGAACTATTACATTGGGTATTAGCCTTTTAGATTGTATTGATTCGAATTTAGAAGAAGTAAATCGTAAAATATATGAAAAGATTACCTCTTTAGGGAAAAATCTAGTTTCGACTGGTAGAGAGATAGAGAGAGAGTTTGGAATCCCCATTGTAAATAAGCGTATTTCAGTAACTCCGATTGCCTTAATTGGAGGTTCTGCTTGCAAGAAATCAGAGGACTTTGTATCCATTGCACAGACATTAGATAAAGCAGCCAAAGAAGTTGGAATAAACTTTATTGGCGGCTATTCTGCCCTTGTAGAAAAGGGAATGACAAATGCAGATGAATTATTAATCCGTTCCATTCCTGAAGCATTAGCTGTTACAGAAAGAGTTTGCAGTTCCGTTAATCTAGCTTCCACTCGATCAGGAATGAATATGGATGCTGTAAAGCTTATGGGTGAAATTATAAAAGAAACAGCAGAAAATACAAAAGAAGTAGACTCTCTTGGATGTGCGAAGTTAGTAGTATTTTGTAATGCTCCTGATGATAATCCCTTTATGGCAGGTGCCTTTCACGGTGTTACAGAGCCAGATGCAGTGATTAATGTAGGTGTTAGTGGCCCTGGAGTTGTAAAGTACGCGCTTGAACAAGTGAGAGGTGAAAATTTCGAGATACTGTGCGAAACCATAAAACGTACTGCATTTAAGATTACAAGAGTTGGTCAATTAGTTGCTCAAGAAGCTTCTAGAAGAATGAATATTCCTTTTGGAATCATAGATTTATCTCTTGCTCCGACACCAGCGGTGGGAGATAGTGTGGCTGAAATATTAGAAGAAATTGGACTTGAGATGGTAGGTGCTCCAGGTACTACAGCGGCTCTTGCTCTTTTAAATGATCAAGTAAAAAAAGGTGGAGTTATGGCATCCTCTTATGTAGGTGGATTAAGTGGTGCATTTATTCCTGTTAGTGAAGATAGGGGAATGATTGATGCTGTAGCTTGTGGTTCTTTAACCATTGAAAAACTAGAAGCCATGACTTGTGTATGTTCTGTAGGACTTGATATGATTGCGATACCAGGAAGTACTTCGGCGACAACTCTTTCAGGAATTATAGCAGATGAAGCTGCAATAGGAATGATTAATCAAAAAACAACAGCTGTTAGATTGATACCTGTAGTAGGCAAAGAAATTGGTGAAACCGTAGAGTTTGGTGGTTTGCTTGGATATGCCCCTATTATACCTGTGAATCAAAAGTCTTGTGCTGATTTTATAAATCGAGGCGGAAGAATTCCAGCCCCAATTCATAGCTTTAAAAACTAATTTACTTTTATAATAGGCATTCTAAATTCATTTGGAAGAGATGCCTTGAAATTACTTTCTTGAATATGACGGAAAAGATCAGATGCAAATAGATCCTGTTGTAGCATCCTTTTAGCAATTGGGTCAAGGAGATTATCTGCATCTGCTAACTTGCTAAGGAGTGGAATTGTAGAATTGTTTTTTATTTTCGACAGCAATTCCCCTGAAGAAGTTTTAAATCCAAGAATTCTAGCATAAAAAATAGAATCATTTTTTGAAAAGAGGAGTATATCCTCTTTTTTTATGTCCAATAATATGTGTA
>CAYYVJ010000099.1:3537-6567 GCA_964475115.1 uncultured Lachnospiraceae bacterium | reverse complement strand
ATTTCTTTTTTCTCTTTTTGTCATTTTCATAGAAATTGTCCTCCATTTCAACTTCAAATTATATTTATAGGGCAGGCTGATATCCAGCCCACCCTAAATTTAAGTAAACTAAAAATTATTTTCCTAATAGTGCTTGAACTTCCGTATTCATATCTGCAATACCATCTTCAATACTTGTATTATCTGTCATGATTGCATCATGATATAAGTTAAGAATAACTTCAATATCTGAGCTTTTTTCATGAACTGGCATTTCCAAATAAGTTTTTGCAGTTTTTAAAGCTTCTTTACTTCCATCATCAGCAGGGAATCCTTCCATACTTGAAATAGCATTTAAAACTTCATCATTTTTAATTGCAGGAATTGTTCCTGTATTAGCGATTACTTCTGCACCTTCTTCTCCACATACAAAGGATAAGAAATCAAATGCTGCATCAATATTTGCAGATTTTTTGTTTACTGCCAAAGAAGTGATTGTTCCTAAAGTTGTACCTGGTTCAACTCCTTCTGCGTGAGGATATTTAGCTAGGCCAAAGTTTTCTACTTCTGTTTCTCCTGCTGCAATCTTAGAAATTAGAGTTGAAATAAACCAAGAACCCATATTCATCATTGCAACTTGATTGTTATAAAATACACCTGAATAATGTGTGCTACTTGTTTTTAGATTTGCATGGTCCATAGCAATTCCATCTTTTTGTTGATTAACGATTAATTCATAATATGGTGCCAAGAAATCATAGGTTCCATCAACAATTGTGTTTTTTCCATCTAAAATACCAAATAATTGTACAGCTGAACGCCATGTATGGTAATGTGCACCATAAACTTTATCAATTCCTTCTCCACTTGTCATTTGCCTTGCTAAAGCATCGTATTCCTCAAATGTCATGTCATTAGAAGGATAAGCTACACCTGCTGCGTCAAATAAATCTTTATTGTAATAGATTACCCAGAAATCGCTTCTGAATGGGAGTGCATAAAGGTTATTATCAATTGTAATTTGATCTGTCGTTCCACCGTAAAGAGAAGTATCCATTCCTTTAGCAGAAATATGATCATTTAGAGGCTCTAATTGACCTGCATTAACCATAGTTGCATAACCAGGGATATCCTTTACCGTAATAATATCAATATCATCTGCTCCACCTGATAATTGAGCTGACAACATGGTCTGATAATCTGCTGAGCCAAGATCTAAGTAATCAATTGTTACATGTGGATTTTCAGCTAAATATGCATCAATTAAAGGCTCATAATATGTAGTAGCCTCCCAATCCCACAATGCCCAAGTTAAAGTTACTGGTTCTACTTCTGCTTCTGTTGTAGCTGTTTCTGTTTTCCCCGCAGATGTTGCTTCCACAGCTTTTGTTGTTTCAACGGTATTTCCACCATTACCACAACCTGCAAGTGACACTAATACCATAGATAGTACTAAAACTAAACTCGTTAACTTTTTCATTTTTTCCTCCTTTATATAGTTGTTTGTATAAGAAGTATATCTTTTACAACAAACAATTGGAATGTAATATTCTTTTAAAAGATGTAAAATCTTACATATTGATGTATTTTTTATTCATTTTGCTTTTTATTTTGTTGACATTTACCAATGTATGATATAATGTAGCAGAAATACTTGCTTGCAAAGAATATGATACAACACAAGAGACAAGGACAAAAACAATGAGAAAAATATTACCTAAAACAATACGCTCTAAAATAACCATTATAACTGTATTAGTTACATTAACGATTGCTACTTTTGTTGCTTCCATCTGTTTTTATATCTTTCAATCCTTCTTACGCAAAAGTTTGGTTCAATCTACAGAATTTAACTTACAACTAATTATGGATACTATAAATACAGATTTAGATGAATTAATCTATCTTACAAAATGGTCTTCTACCAATACTCTATTTATAAAATATCTAGAGTCGAATACTAGTGATTCAGATGGTCTCTCTTTAGAAGCATATGACCGTCTAAAAGAAGAATACCAGAACTCCAGGTCTTCAGATTACATAAAAAGACTGATTATAAGTGACGATGACTCCAAGTTTTTACAAGTAGGAAATCTAAATAATCTTGGTCTTCCATATGATGCTCTTACAGCTAAGAAACAAGTTTTCTTTACTGACTTACTTAAAACAGATGAATTTAACTGGATTGGAATTGAGAATGATATTTTTATTTCTACTGGAAACGAGCAAATTATCCCAATTGCCCGACCCATTTACGGAAGCTATGGAAACGAAGTAGTAGGATGGGTTTTCTTAGCCATATCTTCCAATATCATTACAGATCATTTTATAAATTATACAATTCCTGAAGATAGTGATATTTACTTTACAATTGGTGAAAAAACATATTTATTTGGACCAGATTATCAGCTTAGAGAAATTGATTTCAAACCTAAAACAGTGACAGTTTTGTCGGGAAATACCATGAATCCTTCTACTATAGTACAGATTGTTCAAGTTGAGGACGGAAATCAAAGAACCCTCGTAAGTTGCTTTTCATCAATAGAAAATTGGTACATTTCTCAAAGTTTATCTGAAAGCCAATTTGCAAGTCAAAAACTTGTTTACTATTTCCTTTTGATTCTCATTGTATTTTTGGTTGTATCCTTAGGAATCGGATTAACGATATATATTAACCATACAATCAATGTTCCTATTCGAGGGATTCGAAAGAAACTAGTCGCTATTTCCAAGGGTGATTTCTCAAAGGATCAAACGATAGAATGGGAACACGAATTAGGTGAAATCGGTAAAGGAATAAATGTTTTATCTAGAGATGTAGTAACTCTTATGAATAAACGAATTGAAGATGAAAAACAACAAAAAGATTTAGAATATAAAATTCTTCAAAGCCAGATTAACCCTCATTTTTTACATAACACCTTAAATTCTATTAAATGGATGGCGACTATTCAAAATGCCACTGGTATTTCCGAAATGACTACTGCCCTTTCTAGACTTTTAAAGAGCATTTCTAATCGAACGGATCAAATTATTACGATAAAAGAAGAA
>CAYYVJ010000099.1:0-3437 GCA_964475115.1 uncultured Lachnospiraceae bacterium | reverse complement strand
AAAGAAGAAATGCCTTCAGACTTGTTCCAGCACATTGGAATCAATAACGTACATAGACGTATTCAACATGCATTTGGTGAAGGTTATGGTATAAGTATAGAGAGTGAACCACCAATGTATACAGAAACTTCTATAAGAATCCCCTATATAAAAGGACGTGAATAAATTGATAAGATTATTAATTATAGATGATGAACCCTTAGTTATAACAGGAATAAAATCCATGTTAAACTGGAATGAACTAGGTATCGAAATATGTGGTACTGCCACGAATGGTTCCCATGCCTTAGGTATCATCGAAAAGTATCAGCCAGAATTAGTTATTTCAGATATAAAAATGCCCATAATGAATGGACTGGAACTAGCTAAAACCTGCAATGAAAGATATGGTAAGCTACCTCTTTTTATACTATTAACTAGTTATGAAGAATTCGAATTAGTCAGAGAAGCAATGCGCTATGATGTAATAGATTACCTTATTAAGTTAGAACTGGGTAAAGATATGCTACTATCTTCTATTAAAAAAGCTCTTTCCATCTTAGATGAAATTCAGCTTAGCCTCCCTCCTGGTAACAAAGCCCCAAGTGAAACGGTCCAATCCTTTCAAGAGAACTTCTTTCTCTCTTTATTAAATAATACCTTTGAAAATGAAGAACAAATTGAAACTCATAGGAAAGAATTGAATTTAGATTTAAATTCTTTATACTATATTACTTGTTATTGTAAAGTTATAGAATCTGATAACTTTACAATGACTAAAGAAAAGAAAATAAGTCTTTTTGAAAGTACCCTTCAAATGGTAAGAGAAATTTCATCACGTTATGTTCCTTGCCATGTAATTTCATTGGATACGAAACATTTTTGTATTCTTTTTTCAATAGAAAACATACAAAACTACAGTAAGATTATCTCAGAAACTATCCTCAAAACCGCTTCCATGGTAAATAATTATTTTAATGTAACCTTTTATACAAGTGTAGGACATCCTTCCGATAATTTACTTACTATAAATAATTCATATCAAGAGGCAAGAAAGATTTCTACCTTTTTATCCCAAGAAAAAACACTTATCTTCTTTGAGGACTTTATCGCTGATTCATCTTCAAAAAGTGCTTTTATCATTCATGTGAAACAGTACATAAAAGACCATATAGAAGAACACTTAACCTTAAATCATGTTGCTGAGTTTTTTGAAATTAGTCCAAATTATTTAAGTTCTTTGTTCAAGAAATATAATGATTTAGGTTTTTCTGAATATATCTCACAAATGAAAATAAACAAAGCAAAATCTCTTATGGAAGATTACAATTTAAAAATCTATGAGATTGCCGATCGCTTAGGATTTGACAGTGCATTTTATTTTAGTAAAGTATTTAAAAAAGTAGAAGGATGCTCTCCGAGTGAATACCTTCAAACAAGACAAAAAATAGGATGGTAACCATATGTTAATTGAGATTGCAAAAGAATATAAGAAGCCTATTTCTAATTTTTCTTTATATCCAAACATTAAAGATCGAACTAGTTGGGCTAATCTTCCCCTTTCCCATACAAATGACTTAATAAAGGAAGGAGAACGCTATTTAGATTTTGATTATCCCGTTATTACTGCAACAACTTATATGAACTTTCTAAAGACTGGAAATAGAGTAGATTTTGAAGATCTTTATTTTAGACGAAGATATGCCCTAAATGCTTTAGTACTGGCAGAGTGTGTAGAAAATAAAGGTCGTTTTCTAGATGACATAATAAATGGAATCTTTTTACTCTGCGAGGAAAGTGGTTGGCAACTTCCCCCCCACAATAGCTATTCCCGTAATTCCACTCAGGAATTGCTCCCGGATTCTACTACTCCTCTTTTAGATTTATTTGCTTGTGAAACAGCTGCCTTACTTGGAACAATTTATTATCTATTAGGAAGTGCCTTAGATAACATTCACCCTTTTATTGGCAAAAGAATTCTATATGAATTAGACTTTAGAATTATTAGGCCATATTTAAATTCTCACTTTTGGTGGATGGGGGACGGGAAAGAGGCTACTTTAAATTGGACCATTTGGTGTACACAAAATATACTGATTACTGCTTTTTTAACACCAATTGATGCAGAGCTGAAAAAAGCTGTGTTACTAAAAGCCTCTCAAAGTATTGATTATTTTCTAGATGACTATGGCAAGGATGGTTGTTGTGACGAAGGTGCAGGGTATTACCGTCATGCCGGGCTTTGCCTATTCAACGCTTTAGAAGTCCTTAATCACGTTACTAACAACGCATTTCTGGCCTTATATGATAATGAGAAAATAAAAAATATAGCAAGCTATATATTAAATGTACATGTTCAAGATGAATATTATGCTAACTTTGCAGACTGCTCTCCTATAGCAGGGCGTGCAGGGGTCAGGGAGTTTTTATTCGGAAAAAGAATTAAGAATTCTAATATGATGACTTTTGCTGCCAAAGATTTTTTTGCAAATCCTGATAAACTAGAACGAAATGAAATGAACTTATTCTACCGTCTCCAAGGAACATTTTCTCTAAAAGACATTATGAGTTATGATATTTCCACCCCCATACGTTACCAGGATATCTATTATGAAAGTGTAGGGCTGTTTATAGCTAGGGATGAACATCTTTTCCTATCTGTAAAAGCTGGTGATAATGACGATAATCATAACCATAACGATACTGGAAGTTTTACCATCTACAAAAATGGAAAGCCTCTTTTTATAGATGTTGGTGTAGAAACCTACACAAAAAAAACCTTTTCTTCATCAAGATATGAGATTTGGACTATGCAGTCTGCTTATCACAATCTACCTACCATTAACGGAATGATGCAAAAGGATGGAAAAGAGTATGGTGCAAGAAATACAGAAGTGGATTTATCAGAATCGAAAGCTTCTATTTCCATGGATATTGCAACTGCCTACCCGAAAGAATCTGGATTAATCTCTTATATTAGAGCTGCTGAGTTAAATAAAGAAAAAGAAATCACAATTCATGACCAGTTTAAACTAAGTTCTGATCACAATGATGTTATTTTATCTTTTATGACCTATGAAAAGCCAAGTAAGGAAGTTTACGGATTTTCTATTGGGAACCTTGGAAAGGTAATAATCAATGGTGAATACTCTATCAATATAGAAGAAATTCCAATCCTAGATAAAAGATTACAAACCGCATGGAAGCATAATATCTACCGCATATTATTGAATGTAACTTCATCAGAAATCAAATTAACCATACAATAAACCCAAAATGGGAAAAGGTTGAAACAGCCATATATAAAGACCGTTTCAACCTTTTTGAATAACAAGAATTTTCTCGAAAACCCCTATTATTTGTACATACCAATTTATATGAAGCAATCGACTATTAAGGTTACCAGACGAGGAAGTCGTCGTAAGAAAGTCTTGATTGCATATTTTTGATATGTAATC
>CAYYVJ010000098.1:0-6593 GCA_964475115.1 uncultured Lachnospiraceae bacterium | reverse complement strand
AAACTTCTTTACTACAAGCATATTTTGCCTCCTCTAATGCATTACTTTATTCTTCGATGCGAATTCTATTCTTAATACCGTCTAATTTCTCTGCTCTTTGTAGGAATTCCTCTTCTGATAACAATCCAGTTCTAAAAGCAAACTCCCCTACTACATCTTGCCTCTCTAAGAAAGATACTTGACCAAATACAGCTTTTACTTCCTCTTTCCTAGACTCTAAGCTTCCCTCTATTCGAACAAAGAACTTCTTAGTTGAATCTTTTATATTTCCTAATTCTAACTTTTGGCTACTCCATGTAGTCATTATATTAGTATGCAAATGTTTCACTTCGTCTACAACATCAGATACAACTGCACTGGCAGTAGGAAGTTTGCCTGCACCACTACCGTAGAACATAACATCACCAAGCACATTACCCTTTACTAAAATTCCATTAAATACATTATTTACAGAATAAAGTGGGTGGCTAGATTGAATCAAAGCAGGTGCAACCATAGCATAGATTTTTCCATCAACTTTCTTGCTAGAACCCAATAATTTAATTGAATAACCCATACTTTCAGCAAGTCTTATATCATTAACACTTATCTTAGTAATGCCTTCTGTATAAATATCTTCAAAATCCACCTGCTGACCATATGCCAATGAAGAGAGAATAGCTATCTTTCGACTTGCGTCATATCCTTCTATGTCTGCTTCAGGGTTTCTTTCTGCATATCCTAAATCCTGAGCCTCTTTTAATACCACATCAAAGTCCAAGTTTTCTTGACTCATCTTAGTCAAAATATAATTTGTAGTTCCATTTAATATTCCTGTAATCTCACAGATTTCATCTGCTGTTAAAGATTGATTCAAAGGACGGATAATTGGAATACCACCACCTACACTTGCTTCAAATAAGAAATTAATATTCATTTTCTTAGCAAGTTTAAGTAACTGTGCTCCATGCTTTGCAACTAACTCTTTATTCGAAGTAACTACACTCTTTCCCTTTTTAAGGGCACTTTTTACAAATGTATATGCAGGCTCTATTCCGCCCATAACTTCTACTACAATGTCTACTTCTTCATCATTTAAAATAGTATCATAATCATGAACTATTTTATCTTGTATTGGATCTCCTGGAAAATCTCTCAAATCAAGCACATACTTAATATTAATGTCTTGTCCAGCTTTTGCATTAATACTTTCCTGATTCGTGCTTATGACTTCAACTACACCAGATCCTACTGTTCCATATCCTAATATCGCAATGTTTATCATTGTTTCACTCCCTAGCTAAAATTTTTAAGTAATGTACTCCTACTTGACTTTCTATGAATTCAAACATTTCAGAAGAATTCCCTGAAACTGCTAAAATATCTACACTCACTGTTAGTGAAGCCACTCCATTAATAGGGATGGTTTGATGAATCGTCAAAATATTTACATGATAACTCGCTATCAAACCTAAAACCTTCGAAAGGAGCCCTGGTTCATCATCCATTTGCATAATAAAGGTAATGGTTTTTCCTCTTGCATTATCATGAAAAGGGAAAATATCATCTTTATATTTATAAAATGAACTTCTACTTATATTTACAGCTTCTGTGGCTTCCTGTACAGTGATTGCCTTTTCAGACTCTAGAAGCTTTTTTGCTTCTACTACTTTAAGCAATACATCAGGAACCGCTTTTTGCTTTACTACAAAATATTTATCTACCAATTTTTCACCTTCTGTTCGTTTGTGGAGTACATTTGTTTTTCCTAGAGAGATATTATCATAAAAGTTTTAGTTATGCAACTATAAATTTAGAATAAAGTAAAAAAAGGGACCATTGCTGGCCCCTAAAGAACCAATTAGTGGTTCTCTATTATTTTTTCAATGTTTTCAAGTTCTTCATCTGATAACAAATTGCTTGTATCCAATACTACAACTAAACGTTCCCCTACTGTAACAATCTTATCAATATAACGTGTCTTTGGACTTTTTATAAGGTCTGGTGCTTCGTAAGAGTCTTGTGTCTCAATATCATGAATTTCATCTACTGAATCGACAGAAAGAGCAATTTCCATCGTCCCTGATTTAATTACAAGAAATTTTGTATTATCTGTATTCTCAATTTCATCCAGACCAAACTTATTTCTCAAACTACATACAGGAATAACTCCGCCTCTCAATTTCATGATTCCCTTTATAAAAGAAATACTATTCGGAATAGGTACCGTCTTATGAACTTTTTCAATTGCACTTACTAACTTAATATCAATTCCATAATTTTCGCCACCTAATTGAAAAATAACAAGTTTTTGCATTTCCATTTTATCCTCCGTTCTAGCAACTTTGTGTGCACTATTCTTACTTTGTCTTGTTGATACTGTTCATTCTCAAAAATGCACTTATAAATGGATCTAGATTCCCATCTAAGACACTCGTTGCATTTCCAATTTCTTCATTCGTTCTATGATCTTTCACCATAGTGTAAGGTTGCATAACATAGGAACGTATTTGGCTACCCCATCCTATTTCTTTTATCTCACCACGAATATCCGATACTTTTTCAGCATTCTCTTGCTGTTTTAGTAAAAATAGCTTTGATTTAAGCATTTTCATGGCTCTGTCTTTATTCTGAAATTGTGAACGTTCATTTTGACATTGAACTACAGTATTTGTCGGTATGTGAGTAATACGAATCGCCGAAGATGTTTTATTAACATGCTGACCACCAGCACCGCTTGCACGATAAGTATCAATCCTTAAATCTTCTTCATTGATTTCTATATTGATGTCTTCATTTATTTCAGGCATGACATCGCAAGAAGCAAAAGAGGTCTGTCTCTTTCCTGCAGCATTAAAAGGCGAAATTCGAACTAGTCTGTGCACTCCTCTTTCAGATTTCAAGTAACCATAAGCATTTTCTCCATTTATCTGTACAGTCACAGATTTTATACCTGCTTCTTCACCATCTAAATAATCTAACACCTCTGTGGTATAACCTTTCTTCTCTGCCCATCTTGAATACATACGGAACAACATTCCAGCCCAATCACAGGACTCTGTTCCACCTGCACCTGCATGAAGGGTAAGAATTGCATTATCTCTATCAAACTCCTCAGATAATAGAGTTGCGATTCTTGCTGTTTCAATACCTTGGGATAATTTATCAAGAGCTTCTCTTATTTCCGGTATTAGGCTCTCATCATTTTCTTCATAACCCATTTCCAGCATAATCTCTATTTCTTCATACTGCTCTTGCAAAAGGTCAAATCCTTCTATTGCATTCTTCAATCCTTTTAACTCTTTCATAGATTCTTGAGATTTCTCTGCGTCTTCCCAAAATGTTGGTTCTTCCATAATACGTTCTAACTCAGCAATACGTTTTTTCTTATTGTCTAAGTCAAAGTGAACCCCTTATTTCTGTTAATGGCGCCTCAAAAGAATTCCATTCAAATTTAAATTGATCTAACTCTACCATTTATACACCTTCTTTAACTAAATTTTCTAATTCTAGATTCCTGCAGCTCCATGACATTGTTTATATTTCTTTCCACTGCCACATGGACATGGATCATTCGGATATACTTTTTTATTTTCACGCTTTTTAGGAACTTTTACAGCACTATCATCCTTATTGGTTCCTGTAACCTTAGCTACTTGTTCTCTTTCCACTTTTTGTTCCACTTTAATGTGAAGCAACAAGCGAACGGTATCAACTCTGACATTATCTGTCATGTCATCAAACATATCGTAGCCACTCATTCTGTATTCAACAAGTGGATCTCTTTGACCATAGGCCTGCAAGCCAATTCCTTGTCTTAATTGATCCATATCATCAATATGATCCATCCATTTTCTATCAATAACCTTCAATAAAATAACACGCTCTAGCTCACGAATTTGCTCCTGATCAGGGAATTCTGCTTCTTTCGCTTCATAAAGCTTAACCGCTTCCTCTTTAAGTGCATGTTTTAATTCTGCTTTTTTAAATCCTTTTACCGCTTCTAATGTAACAGGCTTAATTGGAATAGTCGGAATAAGAATATTGTTCAATTCATTTAAATCCCAATCTGCTGAAGACTGTTCATCCGCAATGCAAGAATCAATTGCATTCTCAATGGTATCTGTAACCATCTTATATACTACATCTCGCATACTTTCACCATCTAATACACGGCGACGCTCTGCATAGATAATTTCACGTTGTTCGTTCATTACTTGATCGTACTCAAGCAAGTTCTTACGGATTCCGTAGTTATTGCCTTCTATTTTCTTCTGAGCCTTTTCAATTGCATTGGATAACATCTTATGCTGAATCTCTTCATTTTCAGGTACGCCTAAGGTATTAAATATACTCATTAAACGTTCTGAACCAAATAGACGCATAATATCATCTTCTAGAGAAATGTAAAACTTGGATTCACCCTTATCTCCCTGTCTACCAGAACGTCCACGTAACTGATTATCAATACGTCTAGATTCATGACGCTCTGTACCAATAATCATTAGGCCACCAGCTTCTTTGGAAATATCATCTAGTTTAATATCAGTACCACGACCTGCCATATTCGTTGCAATGGTAACTGCACCATGAACACCTGCATCTGCTACAATCTCAGCTTCTAACTCATGGAACTTTGCATTTAATACTTTGTGTGGTACGCCTTTTTTCTTTAGTAAGGTACTTACTTCTTCAGAAGCCTCTATTGTAATAGTACCAACAAGAACTGGCTGTCCTTTTTCATGAGCTTCAACAATGGTATTTACAACTGCATTAAGCTTTTCTTTTCTAGTCTTAAATACAGCATCTTGTCTATCAATTCTAGCAATCGGTCTATTTGTAGGAATTTCAATAACATCCATTCCGTATATATCTCTAAATTCTTTTTCCTCTGTTAATGCTGTACCAGTCATACCAGACTTTTTAGCATATTTATTAAAGAAGTTCTGGAATGTTATAGTAGCAAGAGTCTTACTTTCTCTTTTTACCTGAACATGCTCTTTCGCTTCTATCGCTTGATGTAGACCATCTGAATAACGTCTTCCAGGCATAATACGCCCTGTAAATTCATCTACGATTAACACCTGATCATCTTTTACAACATAATCTTGATCACGGAACATTAGATTATGTGCTCTTAATGCAAGAATGGTATTGTGCTGAATTTCTAAGTTTTCAGCATCCGCTAAGTTCTCAATATGGAAGAATGCTTCTACTTTTGTAATACCTTCAGCAGTTAGGACAACATTCTTATCCTTTTCATTAACGACAAAGTCCCCTTCTTCTTCTACATCTTCACCCATGATGGCAGCCATCTTTGTAAGCTCAGTTCCTTTTCCTTTTACCAATTGGCGAGCAAGAATGTCACAAGCTTCATAAAGCTTAGTAGACTTTCCACTTTGACCAGATATGATAAGAGGAGTTCTAGCTTCATCAACTAAAACAGAGTCAACCTCATCAATGATAGCATAATGTAAATCTCTAAGAACCAATTGTTCTTTATAAATAACCATGTTATCTCTTAAGTAATCAAATCCTAATTCATTATTTGTTACATAGGTAATATCACAATTGTAGGCTTCTCTTCTTTCTTCTGTCGTTTTGCTATTTAAAACAACACCTACTGTTAATCCAAGAAATTCGTGAACTAGTCCCATCCACTCCGCATCACGATTTGCTAAATAATCATTTACCGTAACAACATGTACTCCATTTCCTTCTAGTGCATTTAAGTACGCAGGTAATAAACAGGTCTGAGTCTTACCTTCACCTGTTTTCATCTCTGCAATTCTACCTTGGTGAAGAATGACTCCACCCATTAATTGCACGCGGTAATGTTCTGTCTTTAAAACTCTTCTAGCTGCTTCTCTAACTACAGCATAAGCCTCTGGCATAATATCATCTAACGTTTCTCCATCATTTAAACGTTTTTTAAACTCTAATGTTTTCCCCTTAAGTTGTTCATCTGATAGTTCCATCATAGATGGACGTAAACCTTCAATCTTATCTACAACTGAAGTAATCAGTTTTATCTCTCTTTCACTATGAGTTCCAAATACTTTCTCAAATAAATTCATATCTACACTCCTAAGTTTTCTTTTCATTTCCAACCTGACAAACTAGACTTATTGTAACACTATCCTTATGTAAATTCAATACTTTTTCATTCTACCCCTAAATGCGGAAAGAGAGTCCTTTTATAAAAAAGCACTCTCTTTCTCTCTCTTAAATTTATCTCTTAATTTTATCTTTTAGAATTCAGGTTCAATTAAACCATAAGTATTTCCTTTTCTCTTATAAACCACATTCACTTCTCCAGTATTACCATTATTAAATACATAGAAATCATGTCCAATTAGTTCCATTTGAATGCAAGCCTCTTCTGGATCCATTGGTTTCATACCAAAACGTTTGCTACGGACAATCTTTATGCTATCATCTTCATCATAATCTCTATCAATAAACTCTTGTTTAAAGTGTCCACCACTTTGTTGCTGATCAATCAGTTTGTTTTTATATTTCTTTAACTGTCTCTCGATAATTTCTTCAACCAAATCGATAGAAACATACATATCACTACTAACTTGTTCTGCTCTTATAATATTTCCTTTCAC
>CAYYVJ010000097.1:0-6692 GCA_964475115.1 uncultured Lachnospiraceae bacterium | reverse complement strand
ACTGTTTTTGGTTTTGCATCTCTCGATGCTGTTCGTTAATTTTGAAAATCTTTATGTGCGATTTTTTCGCACTGAATTTTCAGGGTTTGTCTATACTGTTCAATTATCAATGTTCAAGTTTTTTCTTTTGTTGTCTGTATCAACAACAACTTTTATATGATAACATGTTTTCAATTTCTTGTCAACACTTTTTTTACTTTTTTAAAACTTATTTTTTACTTCTTTTTAACATTTCTTTTTCTCAAAACCGATGTCCTCAGAAGCAACTTTTATATAATATCACCCCACCCTTCCTTTGTCAACCAGATTTTTAACTTTTTTTATTTTTTCCTAAAACTACATATTTTATACATAGAAAAGCTATATAAAATCAATAGCTTCTTTCACATTAGACACACCAATTAAACGGATTCCTTCTATTTTCAAGCCCTTTAAACTCACTTTAGGTAGAATACAGGTTTCAAATCCTAGTTTTTTTGCTTCTTGGATTCTTTGCTCACTCATATTTACAGCGCGAACCTCTCCTGATAATCCCACTTCACCAAATATAATGGTTTTATCATCTATGCTTCTATTTTTATAACTGGATACTATAGCCATAACGATTCCTAAATCTAGGGCTGGTTCATTTATCTTAATACCGCCTGCAATATTTATATAAGCATCACACTCGCCCATATGCAATCCTAGTCTTTTTTCTAAAACAGCCATTAATAAATTCACACGATTAAAATCCGTTCCAGCAGCTGTTCTTTTTGGAAATCCAAAATTGGTTTTACAAACCAACGCCTGTATTTCAAGTAAAATAGGCCTCGTTCCTTCCATTGAACAAGTTACCACTGACCCAGATGCTCCCTCTGGTCTACCATCCAACATGAATTCTGAAGGATTTGATACTTCTATCAATCCTGTTTCTCTCATTTCAAATACACCAATTTCATTGGTAGATCCAAATCTATTTTTTACTCCTCTAAGGATTCTGTAAGCCGCATGACGATCTCCCTCAAAATACAAAACAGTATCTACCATATGTTCCAATACCCTCGGGCCTGCTACTACACCTTCTTTGGTCACATGGCCTACGATAAAAATAGACACTCCTGCCCCTTTCGCAATTTGCATAAGAGCACTTGTCGATTCCCTTACCTGGCTGACACTACCCGGTGCCGAAGAAACATCTTCCTTATACATAGTTTGTATCGAATCAATAACTACCACATCAGGTTTTATTTTTTCTATTGTTTCTTCTATTAAATCTAAACTCGTTTCACACAAAAGTAAAAGGTCTTTAGAAAATTCTCCTAATCTTTGAGCACGAATCTTTATTTGCTTTAGGGATTCTTCTCCTGAAATATAAAGAACCTTTTTGTCATTTGTCATATTTTTACATACCTGTAATAACAAAGTGGATTTTCCAATACCTGGATCACCACCTACCAATATTAATGAACCAGCAACAATTCCGCCACCTAATACACGGTCTAATTCATTGATTCCTGTGAATGTTCTATCTTCATTATCCATAACTATATCTGCTAAATAAGAAGGCTCTTTTCTCTCACTTTTTATCTTAGAACCTTTTGCAGATTTTTTAATTACAGGTTCTTCAACAAAAGTATTCCAACCTTTACAAGCAGGACATTGCCCTAACCATTTTGATGATTCATTTCCACAATCTTGACAGAAAAATATTGTCCCTTTTCCTTTTGCCATCTTTCAACCTATACCCCTTCAGCTTATGTTATAAAAAAGTTTTCCAAAGAAGCAGCTACCTTTGCTTTTTCTCTGGAAAACCTTTTAGAATCTTATAGTTTTACGATCTTAACTTCTACTTGATGTCCTTCTCCAAGTTCTACGCTTAGCACAAGCTTACCACCTAGATTAGTTTTCATTTTCCCCACGTTAGTGTTATCTATAAATATTTTATATTCTGTATCTGCTTCCAACTCAACTGTAACCTGTGAATCTCCAAAGCCTTCTACACTAAATTTCATTCCATGTTCTTTTACATCTAATCCATTTACAGCAGTGCCGGGAACAGATTCATAAACAAATCTTCCATTTCTCTCAAGTTTTGTTATTTCCTTGAACGTTTTTACTTTGTATAAATCCCCGTTATACTCAAACTCATTTGCTTTTGTTTTATTATCCAACAAATAATTTCCAAAGCTAATCGTTCCATCAGACTCCGTCCGTATTAACTCATTTATTACTGGCATGACTTGCCCTCCTATTATATATAGTAGATATTTATCATCTGCACCAATTTGCAGTTTTATCTTCCTAACCTTATTATATAATAAATTCTCTTATTTTACTAGGCATATATTAATTCCCCTACAGAAAATTTCAACTCTTCATCTACGTAAGTCACTTTTACAGTGTCTCCACGTTTAATTTTTCCATCTAACACTTCCTCTGCTAATTTATCTTCAATTTTACTTTGAAGAGCTCTTCTTAGAGGACGTGCTCCATATTTCTCATCATATCCTTGCTCTACTATATAATCTTTTGCTAGATCATCCAATTCCAAACTAATTTCCATTTGAGATTGAATCCTTGCTGAAATACCTGAAACCATAATAGAAACAATGTTTCGAATATCTGCTTTAGTCAATGAATGGAATACAATAATCTCATCAATACGATTTATAAATTCTGGTCTAAAGATTTTCTTAATTTCATCCATCACTTTTGACTTCATAGAATCATAATTTTGCTTTTCATCCTCAACTGTAGAGAAACCAAGTTTTTTAGGAGAAACAATGTTTTCAGCACCAGCATTAGATGTCATAATAATTACTGTGTTTTTAAAGTTAACCTTTCTTCCTTGAGCATCTGTAATGTGTCCATCATCTAATACTTGTAATAAAATATTAAATACATCGGGATGCGCTTTTTCCACTTCATCAAACAATATTACAGAATATGGATTTCTTCTTACTTTTTCGCTAAGCTGTCCACCTTCGTCATATCCAACATATCCTGGAGGAGAACCAATCAATTTAGACACACTATGCTTCTCCATGTACTCAGACATATCTACTCGTATAATAGAATTCTCTGAACCAAACATAGCTTCTGCCAATGCTTTGGAAAGTTCAGTTTTACCTACACCAGTAGGCCCTAAAAATAAGAAGGAACCAATTGGTCTCTTAGGATCTTTTAATCCTACTCTACCTCTACGAATTGCTTTTGCTACAGCAGTAACAGCTTCACTTTGGCCAACCACACGCTCATGCAGAATGCTTTCTAACATAACCAATCTTTCTGTTTCTTCTTGCTCTAAACGTCTTACCGGAATTTTGGTCCAACTTGCCACGATGTCAGCGATCTGATTTTCACCTACTAACAACTTTTTAGAAGCTTTTTCCTTCTCCCATTTAGCCATTAGCTTATCTCGTTTTTCTTCTTTCTTTTGCTGTTTTTTCTTGATTTCTCCGGCTTTTTCATATTCTTCTTTCATAATTGCATTTTCTTTATCTGTTTCTAGGTTTGCAATCTCAAGTTCAATCTCTTTCACTTCTGGAGGAGCCGAAAATACTCCAAGCCTTACCTTTGAAGAAGCCTCATCAATTAAATCAATTGCTTTATCAGGTAAAAAGCGATCATTAATATAGCGACCGGACATTTTTACTGCTGCTTCAAGGGCTTCATCTGTAATCTCTACACCATGGTGTTCTTCATATTTTGCACGTAAACCTTTTAAAATTTCAATAGCCTCTTCTTCTGAAGGTTCTTCTATCATTACAGGTTGGAATCTTCTTTCCAATGCAGCATCTTTTTCAATATATTTTCTATATTCTTCAATTGTAGTAGCACCAATAAGTTGAATCTCTCCTCTAGCTAAAGAAGGCTTCAAGATATTAGAAGCATCGATTGCCCCTTCTGCTCCACCAGCACCAATAATTGTGTGTATTTCATCTAAGAATAAAAGTACTTTTCCATCTGCTTTTACTTCTTCAATAACTTTCTTAATTCTTTCTTCAAATTCACCTCTATATTTGGAACCAGCTACCATTCCTGATAAATCTAATGTTAATACACGTTTCCCTTTTATTGTATCTGGAATATTTCCTTCAAATACTTTAATCGCTAATCCTTCTGCGATAGCTGTCTTACCAACTCCAGGCTCACCAATTAAACATGGATTGTTTTTTGTTCTTCTACTAAGAATTTGAACTACTCTTTGTATTTCATCTTCTCTACCAATAACTGGGTCTAACTTTCCTTCTCTAGCTAGCTCTGTCAAATCACGGCTATATTGATTTAAAGTAGGAGTATTACTTTTTCCTTTATTACCCTTTTGAGATGGTCTTCCATTCTGAAAGTCTTCCTTGTATTGACTTCCATCTTCTCCCATGGCTAGCAAAATATCTATATAAAGCTTTTGAATATTTACGCCGATTGTAACAAGAAGTCTTGCTCCAACACTATCATTTTCCTTAATAATTGCAATCAGAATATGTTCTGTACCTATTAAAGAAGCACGAAAGCGCATAGCTTCTCTATAACTTCCTTCTAATATCTTTCTTGCCCTTGGAGTGTACCCTTCAGAGTCTCTAATTGAAACAGGAGATTCTGGCGCAATTAGTTGTTGCACTAAATCTATCATTTTACTTTCTGACACCCCGTGAGCTGCTAATACAGATGATGCCAAACTATTTTTCACTTGTAACAGACCAATTAAAATATGCTCTGTACCTATATAATTATGGCCTAGGCTTTCGGCAATGTTTTCTGCCTTTTCTAAAGCTTCTAGTGCCTGTTTTGTAAATCTATTTTGCATATTATTTCCTCCTTAACTTATGATCTCTGGAAGATGACTTCTTACATACTCTGCTCTATATGCCATCCTATCTTCCTTCTCAAAGTGTTTTCCTGATTTCTTTTCTAAATTAGCTGGTTGGATACCCATCATAATGGAATAAATGCGTGGAATCCCTGAATCTTCTACATCTATAATTCCTGTAGATATTCCCAACTGAACATCTGATAATAGATTCATAGCCTCTGTTATCTCTAATTTTCTACTATATTTCAAAATTCCATAGGAACGGTAAAGTTTATCTGCAGTTGATAAAGCTTTATCCTCTATCATTCTCTTTCTTAACTTTCTCTCTTGACCAATAATCTGATTCACAATAGAATTTAGTCCAGTCATTATATCTTCTTCAGATTGTCCTAATGTTTTTTGATTATAAATTTGATACATATTTCCGACTCCAACGTTACCGCCAGAATTCATTCCTTTTATCGTCACTCCAAATCTCCCAATATCAGCAGCAATACCAGACAATCTCCTAGTACTGGCAATAGCCGGCAAATGCAACAAATAGGAAGCCCTTAAACCGGTTCCAATATTTGTTAAAAAACTAGTTAAATAACCAATTCTTTCATCAAATGCATATTGAAACTGTTGATTTATATTATCATCAATTTTATCCGCTATACTAAATGCTTTTTCAAAATTCATCCCACCAACTAAGGCCTGAATACGAATATGATCTTCCTCATTTAGCATAATACTAACTGCTTCGTCTTTGGAAATAATGGCTGCTGTTGTGCCACCTTTGGTAATTAATGTCTCACTTAAAATATTCCGTTCAACTAATCCCACTTTTTCAACATCTGATAACTGTTCCAAAGAGACATACTCGTATTCACGTTCATCTTTTTTCATGAAATCATTTAACTTTTCTTTTAACTCCAGCATCATATCGCCAGCAGCTTCCTGTGATAACTTGGAAGAAAAAGGATACTTTCTTAGATTTCTTGCTAACCTGATTCTACTAGAAATAACTACATCATTATTATTTCCTGTTTCTTCATACCATTTAAGCATTCGTATCCTTCCTCTCTTTAAAAGCCTTTATTTTATCTCTCACTTTAGCGGCTTCCTCGTAATCCTCAAATTTTAAAGCTTCTTTTAACCTTGTTTCTAGAATTTCAAACTCTTCTTTAGGGGTAACCTTCTTTGTTTTCAGATTTGTATCCTTAACATTCTGATTATAAATCGGTACTTTGCCACTATGAACTACATTTCCTTGCAATTTTTCTATATTATCGCGAATCAAAGGCTCAAATACCTCATAGCAAACTTCGCATCCAAATATTCCTTGGTCAATAAATTCTTGGTAAGACATTTTGCAGGAAGGACATATCACTTTTTTCATATCATCATGTTTCTTTTGTACGCCACCAACTGTATATGCTCCTAACATACCAGATAATAACTTGGCAAATGGTAGTTCGTACCCAAATTCAACCTCCTGAGCACAATTATGGCATAAGTTATGTTCACTTTTTGAACCATTAATAATTTCTGTATAACGAATAGTAGCTTCTTTTTCTTTACATCTTTCACATAACATCCATATCACCTCCTGAATATTCTTTAAATATTTCATCCACTAAATTGTGAACTTCCTCACAAGTAATTTCCTTGCATCTTGCTTTCGCTAACAATACCATCATTTCTTGTCGCATTTCCTTCAGGGCTTGAATTTTATCAATTTCTAATGAAATCATAGCACCCTTTCTTCTATCCAGTTTAACAAAACCTTCTTGTTTTAATACAGAATATGCTTTATTTACCGTATGCATGTTAATTCCTATATCATCCGCTAGTTGCCTCACCGAAGGAAGTGGGTCTCCTTCACGGATTACATCCGTAGCAATACCTATTATAA
>CAYYVJ010000096.1:5573-6716 GCA_964475115.1 uncultured Lachnospiraceae bacterium | reverse complement strand
ATGGGAAATATAAATAGATGTTTTATCTTTCGTTAAGCTATTGTATTTTTCATACAATTCACTTTCTGCTATTGGATCTAATGCTGCAGTTGGTTCATCCAATATCACAAGAGGTGCATCTTTATATAAGGCTCTAGCTAACATAAGTTTTTGCATCTCTCCTCCAGAAAGTAAGATTCCATCCTTACTAATTGATTGAGTTAAATAAGTATTCTCTTTATCCTTTAGACTTTCTACTTTTTCTTTTAGCCCTGCAAGGGCAAGACACTTAAGCACTTGTGCATGATCAATCTTATCATCACTACTAGCAGCAACGTTTTTTGCGATGGAAAATGCAAGAATTTCCACATCTTGAAATACTGCTCCAACTAATTTTTGATAGTCATTGATATTATAGTCTTTTATAGATTTTCCTCCAACTAAGATTTCTCCCTTTGTAGGATAATACATACCCGTTAATAATTTTACTAAGGTAGTTTTACCAGCACCATTGATACCTACAAGAGCTAATTTACTTCCTCCTTCACTTTTTAAATTTAAATTTGAAATCGTATCCTTATCTGCACCTGGATAACGAAATGATACATCTTTAAACTCAATGGTAAGAGGATATGCTAAATCGGAAGCAAATGGATAACTGGTGTTTTCATGGTTAAATACTTCCTCTATATCCATATATTTACGAAAATCCATTACACCTAAGTTGGCTCTGTTTAAATTCGAAAAAGCCTCTACTGCCTTTGTCAACCAAGCAGAAAAACCACTTATGATTCCTATGTATAAGGTAAAAGTAGCTACATCTATTTTTCCATTTACTACATTTGTAATTAATATACCATAGGCAAGAAAATCTCTCACAAACAACAAAATATTATCAGAAATATTTGGCAAGAAATAAAGAAATTCAACCTTTTGATTCCAATTCGAATTAGATTTAATAAGGTTTTTAAATACTTTATAAAACCATTCTTCCATCTGATAAATGCGAACATCTTTTCCATTAATCAAAGAGATGGAGTTTTCATATAGGTATGCTATTTGCCTGTCTAATTTTGCATATTCATTTTTATGTTTCTCTTCATAAGTTCTCGCAAAGTGAGTCAAAGAAAAATTCAATATAGACATTAATACTAATACAAGAAT
>CAYYVJ010000096.1:0-5473 GCA_964475115.1 uncultured Lachnospiraceae bacterium | reverse complement strand
ATTTATTTAAGTATTCTTCCATTAAATCATATTGCTCTAAAACCAAATGTGCTTTTAACGTTTGCATATGATTATGGTAATCATGACGCCAACCTCGCATGGTTAAATATATGTTTTGAACTTCATCCACATAATGTTCCACGAGCTTGTTTTGGTAATCATTCATCCGTTCTTCATTACTTTTAGGTAAAAGCTTTTTCAGTAACTTTTTCATCCTACGTTTTCACCTCTATAATACTTGATAAATGATTCATTGAACTCCTGATAATTATTCCTACTAATAGGGATTGTCGTTCCATTTGACAAAAGACAATCTGTCTTATTAATTTTTTCTACATATTTCAAATTTACCAGGTAGGAACGATGGGTATTAAAAAAACTAGCTCCCTTTAATTCTTTCATAATTTGTCCAAGGCTGGATTTCCATTCGTAAGTCTCATGTTTTGTAGTCATTTTTAGATAATGTCCTAATGATTCAATATAAATAATATCCTCAAAATCAATCTTTCTTTTTTCCCCTGAACAGGAAAGAATATAGTAATCTAACTTTTTATCCTTTGGCTTTAAAAAAACATCTTCTAGCGCCAAATAAAGTTGTTCTTCTTTTACAGGTTTTAATAAATATCGTAATGCACCTACCTCATATCCATCAAATACGTAGTCACTAACACCAGTCAAAAATATAATTGGAAGATTCTTATCAACTACACGAATCTTTTTCGCTAAGTCCATCCCATTCATATCTCCCATTTGGATATCTAAAATCAAAAGGTCAAAAGGATATTGTTCTGAACATTCGAATAGGAATTCTTCCGCACTCAAAAATGTTTCAACTTGGCAAGAAATTTGCCTATCCTCAGTCCATTTTTGAATGACTAGTTTTATGTAATCTAATTGTATCTTTTCATCATCACACAATCCTATAATCATAGCAAATCCTTTCCCCTATTTGATTTTTTTCTTCTAGTTAATATTTGCTTTGCTTACTTTACGTAACCTGCCTTTGATCGGCGTATTTTGTAATTCTTTATAGACTAATTCACCCTTATTATTTAAAATATCCACAAAAGTAGAAATATCTAAAATACTAATTACTCCAATATCATCTGCTGTTACTCCTTCGATATTGCAAAGTGTTCCTACGATATCAACTGCTCTCATCTTTGTCTTTTTACCAGCATTAATGTGTATCTTTAGAATTTCTTTATTCAGCTGAACATCCTTTGCTTCCTTTAATTCTGGTAGAGTATTTAATTTGCGTTCAAAGTTTTCTCTCATTTCCAACACAATTTCTTTTTTAGGTTTATCTTTTAAGATAATTTCTTTACCAGTGTATTCTTTTATTTCTTCTAAAGATTTGCTTTCATTTTCCATCACAAAGGATACTGCTTTTCCAAGCTTATCCATTCTTCCCGTTCGTCCAATTCGATGAACATAATTCTCCACATTTTCTGGTATCTCATAATTTATTACTAGACTAATATCATTAATATCAATTCCTCGAGCAGCAACATCAGTAGCTATTAAATATCTAAATTGTCCTTTTCTAAATCGATTCATCACTTTGATTCTATCACGTTGTTCCATTCCACCATGGATTTTATCAACAGAATAATTACTTTTTTGTAGCCTGTAGCAAACATCATCTACCATGATCTTTGTATTACAAAATATGATACAACTATCCGGATTTTCTATTATCGTCAAGTCTTTTAACAGATTCATTTTGTCTGGGTCAGATACAATATATCCTTCTTGCTCTATCCTATCAATCGTAGGATTTTCATCTTCTATCTCAACATATACTGGTTCCTTCATGTAGGTATCACACAAATCCCCCATATCTTCTGGCATAGTTGCAGATAATACCACGGTCATTCTTTCTTTTGGTAATAACTCAATGATGCCTTCTAATTGTTCAATAAAGCCCATTTTAAACATTTCATCTGCTTCATCTATTATAAGATATTTGATTTCTGACAAATCAAATGTAGCTCTTTCAATATGATCCATAATACGGCCTGGAGTGCCCACTACCACATGAGTTTTTTGCTTTAATTCTTTCTCCTGATTATAGAAAGGTGCTCTTCCATATAGCGCTGTTACCTTAATTCTCTTGAAACGACCAAGATTAAAAACATCCTCTTTTACCTGAATAGCAAGCTCCCTTGTGGGAACAATCACTAAAGCTTGTGGTTTGTTCTCAATCCATTCAACCATTTCACAGATAGGTATGGCAAATGCTCCTGTCTTTCCACTTCCCGTTTGAGACCGAACGATTACATCTTTTTTCTTAAACATTGCATCTATAACCTGAGCCTGGACATTTGTAGGCTTTTCAAATCCAAGCATCTGAATTGCCTTTAATAATTCTGCGCTTAATTTATAATCCTTAAAATTCGCCCTAATCATTTGAAAACCTAGATAATGCTACGATTGAAATATATCCCAGTATAAAAACAATTACCGCACTAATAAGTGCAGGAATCCACCAGAAAAGTCCTGCTCCATCTGGAATCGCTGGTAATATTTTTTCTCTAAATATCTCCGAAGTTGATCCAAGTACAAATCCAATGATGATACAATAAGTTTGATGCGGAAACTTATTCATCGTCCATTCAATGGGTTTTGTAATTAGAAAGATTCCAATTAAAGTTGATATGCCTAATATACCAATGTATATGATATCAAACTCTGTAATCGCTATAAGCATGGCATCGTACATTCCAAGAACTAATAGCATGTGAGAGGTACTAATTCCAGGTAATACTAGAGCTAATGCAATAATAATTCCAGTTACCAATAACATAAAATAATGTGTTAATCCAGAACCAACACTAATATCAAAATTATTAACCGGAATAAATCCGATTGAGATAACTATTACTACTCCTAAAATCAAATAGATCAAAGAAGCAACTGAAAGTTTAGTTTCTTTGGTCTTCTTATATAACTGTGGAATTCCGCCAATTACAGCTCCTAGAAAAAAGAAAGAAATCTGAAATGGAACCACATCCAAAAGCCATTTTATCAAGAATGCAAGGGAACCTATACCAACTCCTGCACCGATACAAAATTTCACAAGAAATATGGTATTTCCTTTTATGTCCTTTAAAAAATTACTAATCGAACTAATAAGCTTATCATAAATCCCTAGTACAATGGCCATTGTACCACCACTTACTCCTGGAACACTCATAGATGAACCTATTATAAAACCTTTTAACATCGTTATTAAATCATTTTTCATTTTTTATTACTTTACTCCCTTCATTCATGTCTCTTATATTTTAACAGAAACTTTATCTTCCTACAAGTAATACCTATTTAAACTACTAGGACAAAACTATCACAAAAAAATACGCTCCCTCTTAAGCAACAAGTTTTATCACTTTACTTGTTTACCTAAAAGGGAGCATATTCTTTCTCCAATCACAATGTATAAACTACTGTAGTGTGTACATTGTTATGTATAATTAATAATTAAAAATTATAATTGGTTTAATAAGATCACTTGGTTTGTTTACCATTAATTCAAATGCTGGTTCAATTGATTCAAGACCCTCGAATCTATGAGTAATCATTTTTGATGGATCTACACGGCCTGCTTCAACCATAGCAAGCAAGCGTTCCATTCTTTTTCTACCACCAGGACATAGACCACCTCTTATGGTTTTATGTGCAAGGAAACCACCAATATATATGTTATCAATGGTCATTTTTTCTTCTCCAGTAATTACTTCTAGCATTCCAATGGTACCATTTCCGCATTTTACAACTGCAACAGCATTGTTTAACGCTTCCATACCACCACCTGCTACGATACAAGCATCTGCTCCTCTTCCAGCAGTTAAAGCCATAACTTGTTCAATAACACTGCCTTCTTTATAACTAACGATTTCAGTAGCACCATACTCTTTTGCTAATTTTACACATTCTGGTCTAGTTCCTACTGCGATTATTTTAGCTGCACCACGTAATTTTGCTCCTGCTACTGACATAAGTCCAACAGGTCCAATTCCGAATACAACTACAGTATCTCCAAACTTAACATCTGCAAGCTCTGCTCCATAAAATCCAGTTGTCACCATATCTACAACCATACATGCTTGTTCAATGCTTACATTTTCAGGAAGATGAGCAAGGTTCATATCAGCAGATCTTACTTTAATTTGTTCTGCAAATGTTCCATCTTCATATGAAGAAAAATTAATTGCGGTAAACATTCCACCTGCATCTTGATGGGTTCCATCCTGAATATCAGGGTGCTTCCAAGTAGGTGTTGTACAAGGGATAACTACTTTGTCACCCACCTTAAAATCTCTAACCAGCTCACCCACTTCAATTATCTCACCAATTGATTCATGTCCAAGTATTCTGTTTTTAAGATAATCCCCTTCCATTTCCATAGCAGAGTGAACATCAGATGAACATGGTGCTAGTGCTAGTGGACGACAGATAACATCTTCTGCTCCGCATACATAATCTGGTTTTTCCATCCAGCCAACTTTACCTTTTTCAAATACACCAAAACCCTTCATACCATTTCTCCTTTAAGTTTATATTTATGCTATTTTTAAGTGTGTTATTTTTTTAACACGCCTTTCGAGGTTTTTCAATCCCTTTTAGCAAAATATAAATTTATAGAGTTAAAGCAGCTCTACTTCAATGATATGTAATTGGTCTTTATTAAGTTTATCGATATCTTGTCTTTTGATAATTGCTTTATTAGCTGTTAATTTATAAGTTTCTCCATTTAATAATAAGCCTAGAACCTTATAATCTTCATAATCTTTCTTATCCTTGTTATTAAAGATTACTTTAATCTGCCTTTCTGCAAATTCCAATTGAGCACTTGCCTGAGAATCCTCATCAAATTGTTCTAACATAAGTTTTGGTTCTAAGCATAAATCTCCATAATAACCCTTTACCCCAAACATTTCGGTAAGTACTGTAAGTAAAAGCCAGCTTGCAGAACCTGTGAGGTAGTGATATAATCCTCTACCGTCATCACCTATATACTCCGGAATACCAGGATAAATCTTTGATTTACTAAAATCACTTAAATGATGATAGAGACTTGAAATTACTTTATAACCTTCTTTTACAAGATTTCTTTGATATAAAGCATTGGCATACATAACTGCCATATGTGCAAATACAGCTCCATTTTCTTTACTTCCATATGCAAAGCCAAACATTCTACCCAAATCTGTTTTAATTTCTTTAAAGTCAGTATTTAATTTATATCCACCTATCTTTTCATCATACAAATATGCATCTGAAGCTTTTGTAATTTCTTTCACTTGCTCCTGGGTCGCTGTTCCAGACATAATTGCAAAAACTTGTCCTGTTAACATCATGCGAACACCCAGATCGAAGTCTCCTTCTACTTTTCTTCCATGATTGTCATAATAACCATTAAACCATGAATAACCTTCTTTATTTGTCAGCCATTCCGTTTTTCTGATAT
>CAYYVJ010000095.1:0-6764 GCA_964475115.1 uncultured Lachnospiraceae bacterium | reverse complement strand
GTTCCTGCTGGAATTTTATAAGGAATATAGTAAGTTTTTTCAGCAGCAATTTTATCAATAATCTCTTGATCAACATCTACCAATGTAACGTCACTAGTTGATGTAGCACTAATCATTGCAGCAGTAGGAACGCCTGCAACAAAGAATGTCGCATCGATTTCTCCATCGGTAAGCTTTTGAAGACCTTCATCAAAAGATAAGTAGAATGGTGTAATGTCTTTTTCTGGATCAATTCCATATTCTATTAAAATTGCTTTTGACATTTCAGTGATTGTTGTACTAGGTGGTCCTAAACATACCTTTTTGCCCTTCAAATCTCCATATGTTTCAATACCAGAGTTTGCTTTTGTTGCAATCTGCCCTGCACTCATATAAAGTGACATTACGCCTGCTATGTTTTGTGCACCAGATTTTTCATACATATTCGTTCCATTTGCAGCAAAGTAAACACCATCTGCATTGGACATTCCCATTTGAATATCACCAGTATTTGCCAAATTCAAGTTTTCAACAGAACCCTTAGAAGGTTGCGCAATTACATTCAATTTATCAGAATGATTATTTACAGCTGAAGCTATCGCTGCTGCTACAACATAATAAGTACCTGCTGTACCGCCTGTTCCTATCACTAAATCTGTTTTTTTCTCAGCTTTTGTTTCATTATTTTCAGTTCCAGAACTAGCACAACCAGTAAAAACTAATGATACTGCAAGAATACTTGATACTAAAACACTAAACATTTTTTTCTTCATCATAATTACCTCTCCTATTAGATAGTATTTGTTATATCATTTTATTGTTATTTTGTATTTTCAAGCATTTCAGTTACCCATACAGGTGCAATATTAGGAAGTTCTTTTCCCTCAGCTCTGCACTTAGCGTAATTCTTAATTGATTCGGTACGTTTGATTTCATAATCATTCTTTTTCTCAGCGCTCTCTAATACTTCAAGAATACGCTCTCTTGGTATTACAGTTATACCATCATAGTCTCCCATCACTAAATCTCCGGGATTAACCGTAACTCCACCACATGTTACAGGTACATTGATTTTTCCAGGACCTTTTTTAGATGGGCTACGTTGCATAAAACCTTTACTAAAAATCGGTAATTCCAACTCTTTTAGTCCTTCCCTATCTCTAACATATCCATCAACAACTACACCATTTAATCCAATTGCTTTAGCAGATCCTGTCATCAAATCTCCCATATAAGCTCTTTCTGTATAACCCTTTCCATCTACCACAAGTACATATCCAGGTTTGCTTTGGTATATCGCTACGTGAATCGGAAAATTATCTCCATCCTCTGTTTCAACTGTACAGGCAGTTCCAACCATTCTCATAGAACTATCAACTGGCATCATAGAGCCATCCATACATCCATTTCTAATAATCCCCAATCCTTCTGCTCCGTCACATAATTGTGCAGTACTTAAAGCATATACGCGTTTTATAATATCTTCAGAAATTAATTCAGGTAGTGGTTTATAATTAGTTTTACTCATGCTATCACTCCTTTAATATAACTCAGGGCCTACAGTTGGAAAATAATTCGCAAAACTTTCCGCATACTTATAGGTTTGATTTCCAGATATTCTTCTTGCATGATTTCCACGCATGAATGCACGTTGTGTATAATACTCAATCAAATGGCTTTGTGCTTTAAAACATTTCATTGCCTCTATTTTTTGCTCATATACATCAGTAATGTCAATAAAGCTTCCTGGTTTAAAATCACTTAATTCTGTTTGATGAGGTTCAAAGCCAAATATTCTCATTTGCTTTGTTGTATTTGTTCCTTCTATTCTTACTCCATTTGAATTGGACCTTACGCTACAACGAAATACAAAATCACTTACGTCATTATGATCAGGATTTAAGATATCAAAACGATCATGGGTCAAAATAATATCTGCTTGAATTTCTCGTATTTTACGAACCAATCTATCTTCTAACTCTCTTGTAAACACCATTGGATAATCTTCTAGATCCCAAAACTCTAGTCCTTTTAGCCCCAAAATCTTTGCAGCTGCCAACGTTTCACCTTTACGAATCTCTTTAACAGATTCTGCAGTAGCATCAGCTTGTTTCCATAAATCGTTTGATTCTCCACGAATTCCAAAGCTTAGTACAATTACCTCAACCTCTGCTCCTTCTTTTATATACTTTGCTATTGTTCCACCAGAACGCCAAACATAATCCGCTGCATGAGCACTAACAACTAACATCTTTTTTCCAGCTATCATTTTTTAACACTCCTTTATATCATATAGTTTCTTACATTTTTTACTGTATCAACTTTGTCGCATTATCAACTGTCATCTTACGAACTTCTTTTTCTGTAAATCCATTTTCATATAACTTAGTCGCAAACTCTAGTAATCCTTCATCTGGATATAGAGCAGTTTTTTGTCCTAAATCGGTAGCAAGTAACACGCAATCTGGGCCAAGCGCTTTTATTTGTTCTAATGTTACACTAAAATCTACTTTTCCTGTTGCAAATGTAGTATAACAATGCTCCATATACGCTCCATACTTAGCAAGTTCTTTCTGTTCATCAATAGTATAGAATGTAGTAGGGAAGTCTACATGTGTAATTATTATCTTTTCAACTTTACGTTCATGAGCTACTTTTACTAATTCAAACGTTTCTTCATGAGAAGAATGGGAAGTTGCAAGAATAATATTGTTTTTAGCTATTACGTCAATCACATCATATACTTCGTCTTTTAATTTACCGTTATCATTAAGCAATTTAATAGTTGGTGTATTAATACCGTCTTCTCTTAGTTGTGTAATAATCTGAGCCCAATATGGTAATTTCTTATTTGGGTCTCCATTAAAAACATGTGATAACTCATATTCAGAGTCGCAGGTAGGAAACCATACAATTTTCGCTCCTGAACGAGCAGCCATTTCTACTGCAGTCGGATTAATACCTCCAACTGAACTATTCAATGTAATTGCTCCAATTGCATTACATTCAGGATATAACTTGTTAATAATGCTAGCACGTTCTGCTGTATTAAAATAATGTGACTTTATAGCATATCCCGCCATTCCAGCATTCACAATTCTTTGAGCCATCTCAATATCATCCATTTTACGAGGTAACACATCTGGTGCAGAATGTACATGTAAGTCATATGCGCCTTTTATCAATTCTTTCATGCTTAGTCTCCCTTCTTATTAGAACATTAATTATCCTGTTCTTACATTTCTTTGTCTTGTGAATATGTTTTACAACATTGTTCAACAAAATTGTTTTGTTTGATAAAGTCAGTATAACAGTCGACAAATAAAATGTCAATCACTTTTTATAAGTTTTTACTACTTTTTTCACATTAAACAAATTTTAACTGTAACTTTTTACATGCAAGTCTTTTAATTCTATAATTTCACTTGACATTTTGATGTATTGACTTATAATTATTGTAGAGCAATTTTTGTTAACAAATATAGCGCAAATAATATATTTTTATGTTATAATCAAAATAATTATATAAAAAGAGGGGTGCAGTATGGCAAGTCAAACTACACAAGTTTTTAATTCATTAAAGGAAAAAATAATTAAAGGAGAATTCTCTCCTTCAGAGAGCTTACCAGAACAAGATTTATCAAATCAATATAGTGTTAGCAGAAATACTATAAAAAAAGCATTGCTTATGTTAGAAAAAGAAAACCTTGTTACAATCGAAGCAAACAAGGGTGCAAAAGTTCGTTCTTATTCATTAGATGAAGTTTTGGAATATTTAGAATTAAGAGCTGTTTTAGAAGGTTTTATTGTAAAAAAAGCTGTACTAGCTTTTACAGACGAGCAGATAGAGCAGTTAGGGGAAGTACTCAAGACAATGAAGGAATGTTATAACAATCAACAATTGTTACTATATTCACAGAATAACCTTGTCTTTCACAATACCATTTATGATACATGTCCAAATAGAACTTCTGTTGAATTAATAACAAAACTAAAAAATCAAATGAGCAAATATAATACAAAAACCATTTTAATATCCGGTCGCGACAATCAATCATTTGCAGAACATTCTGCAATCTATGACGCAATAAAAAACAGAGATCCGGACTTGGCCGAAGCTCTGATGATCAGACATATAAATAATGTTCGTAAAACCTTTAATGAGAATTTTTCATTATTATTTTAGAAAGGGAGGGCAATCTAACCCTCCTTTTTTAATTCTCTACTTCACATAATACCTTCCCTTTGGTACAATAAATGGTGATCCTGATACTGGGTCTTTCACCACCAAAGAGTCAAGTTCAAATACCCGTCTAACCAAATCTTCTGTTATGACTTCTTCCGGGGTACCCCTAGCAATCAATTTCCCTTTTTGCACGGCAAAGATATAATCTGCATACCGAGCAGAAAGATTTATATCATGAAGGACCATTACGATAGTCGTTCCTTTTTTACGATTTAAATCAGTTAACAAATCCAATATTTCAATCTGATGAGTAATGTCTAAGAAAGTAGTCGGTTCATCTAGCAGTAAAATATCTGTATCTTGTGCAAGCGCCATAGCAATCCATACTCTTTGACGCTGTCCACCGGAAAGCTCATCTACACTTCTATCTGCTAGATCTAAGATACCCATCATTTCTAAAGCTTCTTCTACCGCTTCATAATCTTTCTTTCCCATCCCTTTTAAAAATGTTTGGTAAGGGAAACGTCCTCTTGATACTAAGTCTGACACTGTAATTCCCTCTGGAACTACCGGCGATTGAGGTAGTAACCCCAATTGCTTCGCTAACTGTTTGGGAGGAATAGTACCTATTTTTTTATTATCAAGAAGCACTTTCCCAGAAGTAGGCTTAATCAGTCTAGCTAATGTTTTTAGCAAGGTGGATTTACCACATGCATTCGCACCTATAATAACACTTATTTTATTTTTCGGAATTTCAATGTCAATTCCATCAATAATAATCTTCTTTTCATATCCAGCAACTAGACCTTCCGCTTTCAATACTTGTGTACTCATTATGCTGCTCCTCCTCTTTTATTCATGCGAATTAGTAAAAAGATCAAATAAGGTGCACCTAGAATTCCTGTAATTACCCCTGCCGGATATCTTGTACCAAGGCCAAGGTGCCCCAGAACAAACTGCCCTATTAGATCAGCCCCTAGCACAAGGCACGCACCAACTAATCCTGACAAAGGAGCACTAGATGTCCCATTACCAGCAATTCTTCCTGCAATAGGTCCTGATAAAAATGCCACAAAAGAGATTGGGCCAGTTACTGCCGTGGAAAATGCAATTAGAAACACGGAGCTAAATATAAGCAATAGTCTTGTTTGATTTGTCTTTAAACCTAAGGTAATGGCTGATTGTTCTCCTAATTCCAATATTTTCAGATATTTTCCCAGCAGAATTATCATTCCTCCAAATATAAGAACCACAATACATAAGCCAGGTATATCCTTCATCACCATTCCATTTAAACTTCCACCAAGCCACCTCATAGCTGCAGGAACGTCATATTGTGATGCACGTAATAAAAGAAATTGAATCACTGCATTTAGCATTGCTTGAATTCCAATCCCTATCAGAATTAATCTTCCTCCAGAAAAGCTTCCGCCCTTTGAAAGAATATAAATCAAAGTAGCCACAAAAAGACCACAAAACACAGAGACTATGGATACAATTGGCCCACTAATTTGCAATATAACAATACAAAAGACAGCAGCCACACTAGTTCCAGAAGTAACCCCTATAATATCTGGACTAGCTAAAGGATTTCTAAGCATGGTTTGAAATGTATTTCCTGCCATACCAAAGGAAATTCCCGCTAAAAGTCCTGCCAACATTCTGGGTAGACGAAGCGTTCTGATTGCAAATGTTGCTCCTTTTATTTCTTCTCCCTTTAAAACATCAAATACTACGGATAGAGAATAAGAGGTGTTACCAAGAATAAGAGACAAGCTTGCAAGCAATAATACTAAAACAAGAAGGAAAACCATTGCTATGAAAAAACGGATTTTTCTACGGTTACTTTCTCTTTTAATCATGTTTCTATTTTCTTCTATCATATAGATTTCACCTTCGCTCTCATTGCAATAAATATTAGGATAGGTGCCCCTATAAATGCTGTAATAATTCCCGCTTCTAACTCAGTAGGCCTGCCAAGTACTCTTCCGGCCACATCGGCTAAGGTCAATAAAGTAGCACCACCTACCGCTGACATAGGAATCATATACCTTAGATTAGGTCCGCATAAAAGGCGCATGGTATGAGGTATCATTAAACCTACAAATCCAATTGGACCAGCTAGAGCCGTAGTGGCTCCACATAATAAGACTCCTGCGAATGCTCCTACTAGTCTTACAACTCCCGTTTTTACTCCTAGGCCAGTGGCTACATCATCTCCCAAAGCCAAAATATTTAAAGTAGGAGCAGATAAAATACCCACTACAATGCCCACTATTAAAAATGGAAGAACGGTTGTGATTCCATTCCAATTCGCTCCGCTAATACTTCCCACCTGCCAAAATCGAAAGGAATTCATCACATCCGTTCTGGGAAGCAGGATACCACTTACTAATGAGGATAAAGCCGCACTTGTAGCAGCTCCGGCTAATGCAAGCTTAATAGGGGTAGCTCCTCCAGAACCTAGAGAACCTATTCCATATACAAAGATCGCAGCCACCGCCGCACCTGCAAGTGCAAACCAAATATACTCATTAGCAGAAGATATTCCAAAAAATGCAATGCCGCTCACTACAAATAAAGATGCTCCTGTATTAAC
>CAYYVJ010000094.1:0-6769 GCA_964475115.1 uncultured Lachnospiraceae bacterium | reverse complement strand
TGCCGGCGTGGCGGAACAGGCAGACGCACAGGACTTAAAATCCTGCGGGACTAATCTCCCGTACCGGTTCGATTCCGGTCGCCGGCAGTAAATTGAATATTTGTGCGTTTAGCTCAGCTGGATAGAGCGTCTGGCTACGGACCAGAAGGTCGGGAGTTCGAATCTTCTAACGCACATTAAAGGGTCTTTGATTGTATAACACGGTTGAGGGCTTTTTTGTTGCATAAAAAAGCTTTAATTTTAGCCTTTTTTAACAAAACTTTAAGGAATTCTCAGTTAACTTATTATGTCTTCTGTGGTAAAATGAATTTAGTTTTTAAAAGGAGGCAAAAGAATGGTAAAAGCACAGTTTGTTAAACAACTGGAAGAAGCTTTAATTGCAGAAGTTCCAAGTGCTGTTGTACTTGATAATACAAAATATTATGAAAATTACATTCAGAATGAGATCCAAAAAGGAAGAACTGAGTCGGATGTTATGGAAGAGCTGGGGAATCCAAGATTAATTGCAAGAACAATTATCGAACTATTTAAATCTGAAAATAATGATTATTTCCAAAGCAATGGAGAATATACGGAAAACAAGGATACAAAAAATAGATATCATTATAATACGAATTCATATAATGGACAAGATTCTCGATTTAAAGTATTTAACTTTAATACTTGGTTTGGGAAAGTCTTGAGTTGGATTATTATAGTTCTATTTATTGTTTTTGCAGTATGGGTATTAACAGGAATTGCCTCTTTGTTGATTGTATATGCTGTGCCAATTCTAATGATTTTGATTCTTTTTTATTTTATTAGAAGTGTATTTAGGCGGTGACCTAATATTTTAAATAAAGTTCATGGAGCCAAGCCTTGTGTCTAATAGACAGCGAAGCTCAAAGGACTGTGTCCTTTTCGCTCATTGACATAAATGCCAATGTTAAAAACCCCTCCTGTAAAATGGAATACAAGTATTCCATTTACAAGAGGGGTTTATTATCGCTGTCCTTGGTATGTAGATTGAATATTTAAAACTGAAAGAACCACTAGGGGGAGCCTAGTGGTTCTTTCGATGAGGGGAGTATAAATAATTAATAAGGGGTTATAACGTGAAAAAGAATATTGAAGGGTTATTCCTTTTCACATTTTTATTATAAAGCACTTTGTCGAAAAATGCAACAAAGAATTACACCTAAATTTTTACAAATTTATAACAATTTGAATAAATATGATTTCAAAAAGCAATACTATAACATGTAACAGAAATCATATTTATAGGAGGAATATAAAAATGGCACGTAATGAAAACAATTCTAACTCTCAGGGACAAAACAACGGACAGAGTAATGGACAAGGCAAGAACAAGAATAATGCACAGAATTCTACAAAGAATAATGGGCAAAATAATGCGAGAAATAACAACGGAAACAGTAATAAGGAAAGTTAAAAATCATTAATAAAAGGAAGCTTTTGCAAAATAGCCAATCAGGTTGTGGAGCAGAAGCTTCCTTTTTTCCATTAGTTACCATTATCCTTGGTGTTGAATATATTACCTATAGGAGGGAAGGTGATAAAATGACATTTGAAACAATACCTGCAAAGGATGTAGGTAAATATATGCTTATGGATAATGTGCTCATGATTGATTTAAGAGATCCAAGTAATTTTAAAAAAGGTCATATTTATAATGCGATCAATATTCCTTATGCTAGAATCGAAAGAGGAGATTTTTCTTTGCCAAAAAACTATAAACTAGTTCTCTACTGTGAAAGGGGAGGAAAAAGTTTTAGTGCTGCCAGAATCTTAACTTCTATGGAATTTGATGTTATAGCAGTGGCAGGTGGCATGCAAATGTACTTTGATTCATAGGATTTTATTGACAGAAAGAAGGTAAAACTTTAATATATAAATATAAGATAAAAAATTTGAATATACAGGAGGCTGAGTATGAAATTAATGTTTGCATCTGATTTACATGGTTCAGCATTTTATTGTGATAAAATGATAGAGACTTTTAAAAAGAGTAAAGCAGATAGATTGATTTTGTTGGGAGATTTGCTTTATCATGGACCTAGAAATGATTTACCTAAAGAATATGCCCCAAAAGAAGTAATTAGGATGTTAAATTCTATAAAAGATGAGATAATAGCTATAAGAGGAAATTGTGATGCATCAGTAGACCAAATGGTGTTAGATTTTCCTTTGAATGAGGGGTATAGTGCTATTTTTATAGATAAAAGAGTTCTTTACACAACCCATGGAGACGTATATAATAGAGAGAATCCTTTGCCGATGAAAAAAGGCGATGCCCTTATATATGGGCATACCCACATCTTTATGGCACAGGAAGAAAAGGATAACTATTATATTAATCCAGGTTCCGTATCCCTTCCAAAGGAAGGTAATGTTGCTAGCTATGGAATATATGAAAATGAAATATTTAAAGTTTTAGATTTTGAAGGATCTGTACTTAAACAGTTAGAACTTCTACAACACTAAGGAGATAGAATGAAGACAATTGAACTAATTGCCCCATGTCATTTTGGATTAGAGGCAGTATTGAAAAATGAAATATTAGATTTAGGATATGAAATAAGTAAAGTGGAAGATGGTAGAGTAACTTTTATTGGTGATGCTGAAGCAATTTGTAGAGCAAATGTCTTTTTAAGGACAGCAGAAAGAGTTCTACTTAAAGTTGCAAGCTTTAAGGCTGAGACCTATGAAGAGTTATTTCAAAATACAAAGGCACTTCCTTGGGAAGATTATATCCCCAAGGACGGGAAATTCTGGGTTACAAAGGCAAGCTCTGTAAAGAGTAAATTATTTAGCCCTTCTGACATACAATCAATTATGAAAAAAGCGATGGTTGATAGAATGAAAACCAGATATAAAATTGATTGGTTTGAAGAAAATGGAAGCGAGTACCCTTTAAGAGTTTTTCTTCTTAAGGATGAGGTTACTATAGGTATCGATACTTCAGGAGATTCCTTGCATAAAAGGGGTTATCGTCTGTTGAATAGTATAGCCCCTATTTCTGAAACCCTTGCTGCAGCACTTATTATGTTGACACCTTGGAATAAAGAACGTATTTTAGTAGACCCATTTTGTGGTAGTGGAACCTTTGCGATTGAGGCAGCAATGATAGGAGCAAATATTGCACCTGGTATGAATCGTACTTTTCATTCACAGGAGTGGGATAATTTAATTCCAAAAAGAGAATGGTATGACGTAATAAACGAAGCTAATGATATGGTGGATCGTAGTGTGACCATGGATATACAAGCTTATGATATTGATGGAGAGATTGTAAAGGCAGCTAGAGAAAATGCTGCAAGAGCAGATGTAGAACAACACATTCATTTTCAGCAAAGACCTGTTGATAAATTGAGTCATCCTAAAAAGTATGGCTTTATTATAACGAACCCTCCTTACGGTGAACGTCTAGAGACAGAAGATACTTTGCCAGATATTTATAGAGATTTTGGTAAACAATTTAAAGAATTAGATTCCTGGTCTGCATATGTAATTACAGGCTATGAAGAAGTTGAAAAATATATGGGAAGAAAAGCCGATAAAAATAGAAAAATATATAATGGTATGCTAAAAACATATTTTTATCAGTTTTTAGGGCCTAGGCCTCCAAAACAAAATAATAGGAGATGAAATTGAAAAATAGTAAATTTTTTGTATTAGCAATTTTAACACTTGGACTTGGCCTTTTTATTGAAAGGTATAATTTTGTTTACGCAGAAAGTGTTCAACCTGGATATCCGGTAAGTGAAATGCCGGATATTTGGAATGAAACAATAGCAGAAAGTATTAATAAAAAAGAGATTACTCTTATTATAGATGAGAAGGAAATTGAGTTAACAAAAGAAAAGGTTTATATGGATGCTAACCTTAATCTCATGATTCCTATATCTGTTTTAAAGAGTAATTTTGATTCAGGTGTACATTTTTATGATAACACTACCTTGCTAATTGAAAAAAATGATATTTCTATTACTTTAAATAAAAATGATCCTTTTATGATGGTGAATGAAGAAACGAGACCATTATCAGCAACTTTAGTTGATGATAGTCAAACGGTTTATATTCCAGTAGATGCCTTAATAGAAGGCTTAAAATGTAGTTATTCATGGGATATTGAGACAAATACTGCAACGATTAATAATTTGGTAACAGATATGAGGAAAATACCATATCTGTATGATTATAGAGAAAAAACTCGTTCGCCTATCGTACAAGATCAAGGACCATATGGAACTTGCTGGGCATTTGCTTCTTTGACAGCCTTAGAATCATCTTTGCTTCCCGAAGAAGCGTTTGATTTTTCCCAAGATCATATGAGTATACATAATAGTTTTTCTTCAGAGTTAAATGATGGTGGGGAATATACCATGTCAATTGCTTATTTAGCTAGTTGGCAAGGTCCTGTACTTGAAAAAGATGATCCTTATGGTGATGGTGAATCACCAGAGGGTTTAAAAGCAGTAAAACATGTTCAGGAAGTTCAAATAATTGAAGGAAAAGACTTTGATAAGATTAAAGAAATGGTTTATAAGTATGGAGGAGTCCAAAGTTCCCTTTATACCTCGCTAAAAGACTCAGGAAGCCGTTCTATCTATTATAACCGGGAAACCTACGCTTATTGCTATATTGGCACAGAAAAGCCGAATCACGATGTTGTTATTATAGGATGGGATGATAATTATTCCAAAGATAATTTCAACATGGATTTGGAAGCAGATGGAGCCTTTATTTGTAGAAATAGTTGGGGCGAAGAATTCGGAGACGGCGGAACCTTTTATGTATCTTATTATGATACAAATATTGGAATTCATAATGTTGTTTATACAGGAATAGAAGAAGCTGATAACTATGACAATATTTATCAGAGTGATTTATGTGGATGGGTAGGACAATTGGGATATGGAAAAGAGTATGCCTTTTTTGCAAATGTATATAAAGCAAATTCAAATGAGAAATTAAAAGCGGTAAGTTTTTACGCTACAGGGAAAGATACAGAGTATGAAATATATTTGGTTAGGGATTTTGAAGACACATCATCTTTGAATAGAAGGGGATTTGTAAAATCTGGAAAATTTAACAATGCAGGTTATTATACGGTGGATTTGAATACAGAAATCGAGTTGAAGCCAGGAGAGAAATTTGCTATCGTTATAAAAATCAGAACGCCTAACTCAGAACGGCCTATAGCCATCGAATACGCAGCAGATGAGTCGACAAAAGACGTGATTTTAACAGACGGGGAAGGATATATTAGTCTTCAAGGAAAACGCTGGGAAAGTTCTGAAGAAACTCAAAACAGTAATCTTTGCTTGAAGGTATTTACAGATTCATAAGTGATGTTTTAGGAAGAGAAGTTAAGGAGACTAACAGATGATAGACAAGATTATAATTGCTACAACGAATGAAGGAAAAATGAAAGAGATTCGATTGATACTAGCTGATATGGGAATCAAGATTATTTCTTTAAAAGAAGCTGGAATCGATATTGATATTATAGAAGATGGAAGTACATTTGAAGAAAATGCTATTATAAAAGCAAAGGCGATTATGGAATTGACAGGTTCTTTAGTAATAGCAGATGATTCGGGTTTAGAAGTAGATTATATAGATAAGCAACCTGGAATTTATTCAGCTAGGTTTTTAGGTACTGATACGCCATATACTATAAAAAATAATGAAATTATCAAACGCTTAATGGAAGCAAAAGGGGAAGAACGTAGTGCACGCTTTGTGTGTGTAATTGCAGCAGCATTTCCAGATGGTACCATTCTTACTACGAGAGGAACCATAGAAGGATATATTGCGGATGAAGAACGTGGGGATAATGGTTTTGGATATGACCCTATTGTGTATATTCCTCAGTATCAAGCTACTACTGCAGAATTAACTACAGAACAAAAAAATGCCATTAGCCACAGAAAAAAGGCATTAGAAAAAATGAAGGAAAAATTTCTAAAGAAGAATTTGATAGGGGATGTATTTAATGCGCATACTAATAGTAAGTGATACTCACAAAAGACATGGGAATTTAGAAAAAGTTTTGGAGCGGGTTGGAAACCTGGATTTACTTATTCATTTAGGGGACGTAGAAGGCGGAGAAGATTATATTGAGGCAATAGCAAATTGTCCTGTGGAGATTATAGCTGGGAATAATGATTTTTTTTCTAGATTAGAGAAGGAAAAAGAAATAGAAGTTGGTCCTTATAAAGTACTTTTAACTCACGGGAATTATTATTATGTTTCGGTGGGAGTTGAAAACTTACGAATGGATGCTGTGGCAAGAGGGATGGATATTGTAATGTTTGGGCATACTCATAGACCCTACCTAGATATATCAGATGAAATAGTGGTTTTAAATCCTGGTAGTATTTCTTATCCTAGACAGTTAGGGAAACTTCCCTCTTATATTATTATGGAAATAGATTCTCAAGGAATTTTTCATTTTACTATAAATTATTTGGAACATTAGATTATTTTAACGTTCATTTACCCGCATTTCATCAGTGTTTATCGGCTTTTTTAAGAAAAATAAAAAAACTGTTGAAAATCGTTGACATTACAAGAATTATACGATATAATACATCTTGCGTCACAAAGAGACGGGTCTTCATCGGGGTGTAGCGCAGCTTGGCTAGCGCGTTTGATTTGGGATCAAGAGGTCGCAGGTTCGAATCCTGTCACCCCGACTTTTTACTGACATGCGGGTGTAGTTCAATGGTAGAACACTAGCCTTCCAAGCTAGATACGTGGG
>CAYYVJ010000093.1:0-6809 GCA_964475115.1 uncultured Lachnospiraceae bacterium | reverse complement strand
CCTGCACTGTTTGCCGCATCAAGAATTTCGTTTGCTAATCTTTCTTCCATTGTTTTCTCGCCTCTTTTACGTGAATACAATGTTATCCAACGAAGTGCTAGAGACTGTCTTCTCTCTGGTCTAACTTCGATTGGAACTTGATATGTTGCTCCACCGATACGTCTTGCCTTTACTTCAAGTACAGGCATGATGTTGTTCATAGCCTCTTCGAATACTTCGATAGCTGGCTTATCAGATTTTGCTGCAACACGATCAAAAGCTCCATATACAATTTTTTGAGCGATACCCTTCTTACCATCTAACATAATGTTATTGATAAGTTTAGTAACAACCTTATTGTTGTATATAGGATCTGCTAATACGTCTCTTTTTTGGGTATGTCCTTTACGTGGCACGTTACTTCCCTCCTTAATATTGTCTAACAGTCCGCTGTTAGCATGATTAATTCTTCGGTACTCACATTTGCCAAGTGCCATCCAGATGGGTGGCTGCCTTGTGTTCGCGCACGGTATTACTCTATATTAACCTGCAACCTACAGGGACAATATTTTCGCATTTCCGGGCACAATGAGATTGCATAATGCTACTCTCATTTTAATTCAATTGTGATTCCTATTTTGCATCTTTTGGTCTCTTAGCTCCGTATTTTGAACGGGCCTGACGTCTCTTAGCAACACCAGCTGTATCTAGTGTTCCTCTAACGATATGGTATCTAGTACCTGGTAAATCCTTGATTCTACCACCTCTGATAAGAACAACACTATGTTCCTGAAGGTTGTGTCCTTCTCCTGGGATATAGCTTGTTACTTCAAGGCCGTTAGATAGACGTACTCTGGCAATCTTTCTAAGAGCTGAGTTAGGCTTCTTTGGAGTAGCTGTTTTAACTGCTGTACATACACCTCTCTTTTGTGGAGAAGATGTTTCTGTACTTCTCTTCTGTAAAGAGTTGAAACTCTTTTGAAGTGCAGGAGATTTTGATTTCTTTACAGCTGTTTGTCTCCCTTTTCTTACTAACTGATTAAATGTAGGCATTTCTTTGTCACCTCCTGAAATATTATGATTACATCGTCGAACTGTGGTTGCACTTATTTATTCAACCTAAAGCACGTAAACATCTTTGAAAGTTTACATGCTTTCTAATTATATACATTAGGTCAGTTTCTGTCAAGAAATAATTTTTATTCACGACTAAATGACTTTTGTTTTGATATTAATAACCCTGCTGACATAATTGCTGCTGCAAATAAAAGCTGAATCCCCATATACGTTATTATTGGTTTTATGCTATCTAGTTTTACTTCTAGCAAAGATGAAATTTCATTATTTCCTTTAACATACCAATAGATTGGCGTAAAACTCGCAATAATGTTTATCGTTTGGCTTAAAATTTCTTGTGGTACAAACACTCCACTTACAAAACATAAACTTAAGGATACTGTATTGGCTGCTGCCATTCTTACACTACTATTTGTAAAAATACTTCCTATTAAAAAACCAATGGAAAGAGAAACAATACAAACCGCAAAAAGATTAAGTGCGTGCATGTATCCTATTGAGTTTAAAACACTATCTTTATAGATAATAATTGCTATCATTATACAAACAAGCCAAACCACAGTCATTAGAATAAAACTACCTATTAGCATAGCAAAATCTATAAACTGGCTTTTTACTGGCGAAACCAAATTTCTATTTCTTATATTTTTTTCCTTATTTATTGAAAGCACTGCTCCTATACCTAGTATGGCTATCGTAAGAACACTATACACAGAAAAATTAAAAAATTGCTTTATCATACTACTTTCATTATTTATACCTGATTCTCTAGTTGTCTCAACCGATACTTCCTCTTTAAGATCTATATGAATTCTTTCTATTATTTCTTCAAGCACCATATTTTCACCAACACTTACTAGATACAATTTTAAAGTATTCAAGTATTGGTTGATTTTTGTATCCATATATACAGCTGAATAAGAACCTGGAATTTGGATTTTTTCAAGTTTTACTTCCCGTCCCTCAATCATATCCTGAGTAAAGTCCTTTGGAATTACGATAATATACTCTGCACTTCTGAAGAACAATGCATCTTGTATAGACTCCTCTTCTTCCTCTATCTCCACATACTCTGCATTTTCCTTTACGTAATCTACGATTCCTCTTGAAATAACTCCGTCTTTATCATGATTTATAACTCCAATTTTTATATTTGCAATTTGAAACGCTTCCTTTTTATCACTGTCAGACAAGGTCATTAATCCTGAAAAAGCAACTAAAATAAACATATATATTACAAATTGGAGCGCATTTTTTTTGATAATCTTAAAAAACAACTCAAATTGCTTCATATCTATGCCTCCTTAAAACAATTATTGTTCCGCAGAATAAAGCGAATGACATCATCAAAAGTATAAATATATTGAACCAAAATCGTTCAAATCCGTCATAATAGTAAAGCGCATAAAAGGAATCTGTGATTAAACTTGCAGGATTTATTTTATCTAAAAATGGATAGTTTTCTTGCATAAAATATTTTATCGATATATCCATCATTCCCGCCAAATAACTACAGATCATCGTAAATCCAAAAATAATGCCCGTTTTCACCCCTTCACTTAATTTAAATAAAGCACTAATAAAGGTTCCTAATGTAATTCCTGTTATACTACCAACTATACAAGTAAGAATTATGTGATAATAATCATTTCCAAAGTCCACTCCTAATATAAAAAAGCAATAGGCTAGTAAGATTAAAACATTAAAAACTTGAATGGTTGTGGACGCTGCTGTATAAGCTAGAAATGCCTTCATCTTAGGGAGCGGAACCACATTCATCTTTGCCGCCATTGGAGAAAGGTCTGCTTGTATTTTTATGACATTATCGGAACCAGCTATTGCCCCATAGAGGCAGCTCATAGCCAAGGCTGTGTAGAAAAAGACAACTGTAAGATTTGGCTCTTTACTATTTAAATTAATTTCTTTTAAATAGCTTCTTTCTTCACTTGATAATGTTACTATTTCAGCTATCCTTTCTTTTTCAATCATTGGAATAATTGTGCCTAAAGATGTTTGCCTTTGTATAAATAAATCTAAGAAAGCTTTGATAATCGTTTCTTCATATCCATTATCTAATACCACCACATGCAAGGAACCATTATGATAAATATATCCTGAGATTTCCTTTTCATTTAACATACGTTTTGCTTCTTGTAAATCTACATATTTTACGGAAAATAAAGCATCTTTTTTATATTCATCATCCGATACTGATACATCTTCTAGTACCCCAGTGAATATAACATCTTGTTCTAGCTCAACACTTTTAACAACTGCAATCGGTATGGTTACAAAATTTTCTGCTGACATAATATCTGATAATACAAATTGAAATAGAGTGGTCAAAATAATCGGAAACATTAAAAGCCAAAAGACATTTTCCTTGTTCCTTATTTGAGCTTTAAGCTGATAGAAATAAATGTGTTTAAACATAATCTCTCAACTCCTTACCCGTTATTTCAAGAAATACATCATTTAGTGTAGGATGTTCCGAATAGACACTTCCTACAGAAGCATTTTTTTCCTGCAAGAAATACAAAATATTTGTTAAATTATGTTTCCCGTCAGACGACTTAATGGTTAATATATTATGTTTATATTCTACGTCCGCCACATTATCCAAATTCATCAGTTCTTTTAATATTATTTCATCCAGATTGTTAACTTCTATGGTTATCTTCTCTTTCACACCAATCATTTCTTTTAATTCTTCTTTTGAACCTGTTGCCAAGATTTTACCCTTGTCTAATATAACAATTCGGTTACACAATTGTTCGATCTCTTCCATATAATGTGATGTATATATTATGGTAGCCCCTTCTGTATTTAGCTTTAAGATACCTTCTAAAATATTATTTCTACTTTGGGGATCAACTGCAACAGTTGGCTCATCAAAAATAATAAGTTTTGGTTTATGAGCAATTCCACAAGCTATGTTTAGCCTACGAAGTAAACCTCCACTTAGTTTTTTTGGATAAAATTTTTTAAAATCCATAAGTCCTGTTAGTTTCAACGCTTCTTCTACTAAGGTTTCACATTCTTCCTTATTTTGAATATATAATCCACAAAAATAATCTACATTTTCATATACTGTTAATTCATTATATACTGCTACATTCTGAGAAACCAATCCTATGTCACGTTTAATATCATAAGCTGTAGGAGACATCACTTTATCAAAAACCTTGATTTCTCCTTTTTCATATTTTAACAATGACAAAATACAGTTAATCGTTGTCGTCTTTCCCGAACCATTAGGTCCTAATAAGCCAAATATTTCTCCCTCTTCTACTTCCAAACTCAAGTTATCTACTGCCGTTAAGTCTCCATATCGTTTTACTAAATTGTTTATTTTTATAACCATACTATACCTCCCTAACAAACTTGTTCTAGTTTATATTCTATACTAGTTTATACGTTGTTTATAGTGTATTTCCTCCTGTTCTCTTATGACAATTGTCATTTTCCTTTTGAGTATGGATATGCTATACTATACGCGTATAAGCAAAATCAAGTGTAGGAATAATGTCTTTAAGCTTGCTTATAAAACATATTATTTCTACATTTGATGAGCAACACGACCGAGAAAACAAAGGAGGATGCTATGGAAAAAATATTTGATAAGATTATTCTATTATTATGCTGTAGTATTCTTCTAATGGCAAATGGATTATCACTTTATACTGTAATTCCAATTATAACTGTTGTATGGATTAGTTGCTTTATTAGTTTTTTTAGTAAGGACCACCTAACGATTCTTGCCTTTATTTTCTACGTAGGTCTTTGCATTGTTTCTCCAAGTTTTGTATTTTTTCTTCCACTTTTATGCTATGACCTTGTATGTGAAACCTATCGATACACCTTATTCCTTGGAATCTTTTCTATCTTACGTGCTCTTTGGTTTGTATCCTTGTTTACTATCTTTCTACTTTTAGCTTTAACCGTATTGGCTTATCTGCTGAAAAGAAGAAATCTTGCTCTAACCAAATCGAAAGAAGACTATTTTCTTCTACGAGATCATATGATGGAATTAGCAGATCGCTTGCAGTTGCAGAATAAGGACTTGCTAGAAAAACAAGATTATGAAGTAAGTAATGCAACCTTAAATGAGCGAAATCGAATTGCAAGAGAAATACATGATACGGTTGGGCATTTACTTTCTAGTTCAATTTTACAGATTGGTGCAATGCTTGCACTCACTACAGATGAAACCACAAAAAAGAATTTGTCCGATATAAAAGAAACTTTATCGGAAGGTATGAACAGCATTCGTTCAAGCATTCATAACCTCCATGATAATTCTATCGATTTAAAAAGTAAATTAGAAGAGCTTGTTGAAAATTTTTCTTTTTGTAGAGTGAAATTTTCTTATAATGTAAATCACGATTTTCCTATTAAAGCAAAATATTCTATTATTTTTATTGTAAAGGAAGCTCTCTCTAATGTCATGAAACATTCTACTGCAACTTTAGTTACCATTACTATAAATGAGTTTCCAGGATTTTATCAAGTTGTGATACAAGATAACGGAGAAAAGAAAAAGCTTGATATCCCTTCAAAAGATTCTTCTGGTATTGGAATTCAAAGTATGTTAGAAAGAATAAACAATCTTGGAGGCCACTTCCATGTGGATTCTAACAAAGGATATAAGATTTTTATTACCCTTCCCAAATTTAAAGAAACAAATAGTACTTCATAAGAGAAGGAGGTTCCATGAATATTATAATTATTGATGATGACAAACTAGTATGCTCTGCTTTGAAAACCATTCTCGAACATGATATAGATTTTAATGTCTCCCATCTTGGGCATAGTGGAGAAGAAGCCATTGAACTCTATGAAAATCATAAACCAGATTTGCTATTAATGGATATTCGAATGGCTGGAATGACTGGTATTGATGCCGGAGAAATTATATTGCAAAAGTATCCAAATGCTAAAATTCTATATTTAACTACCTTTGCTGATAATGAATATATTATCAAAGCACTTAAAATAGGTGCCAAAGGATATTTATTAAAACAAAACTTTGAAAGTATTGTCCCTGCAATTAAAGCAGTCATTAGTGGACAAAGTGTCTTCGGTGATGAGATTGTGTCAAAACTTCCTGGTATGTCCTGGAATGCAGAAGCCACTTTAGAAGGCTTTGATCTGACAGAAAGAGAAATAATAATAATTACAAAAGTGGCTGATGGTTTAAGTAACAAAGAAATTTCAAGCTTTTTATTTTTAAGTGAAGGAACTGTTCGTAACTATATTAGCACTATTCTAGAAAAATTAGATTTACGAGATAGAACCCAGCTAGCAATATTCTATTATAAACACAAATAAAACACCCAACTTCCTGTCTTGAACAAGGAGCTGGGTGTTTCTATATAAACTTTATTCTTCTGTTAATTCTACTAATTCTTCAGATACTTGAACTTCATTTTCTAAAAAGTCCCCATCTTCAGTCATTTCAAGTTCTAATTCTTCATCCACTTCAAGTATATCTGTATCTAATTTTACAGAACGATATCTCTTCATACCAGTACCAGCTGGAATAAGTTTACCAATAATAACATTTTCTTTCAATCCGATTAATGGATCTACCTTACCATGTATAGCTGCTTCTGTAAGTACCTTTGTGGTCTCTTGGAAGGAAGCTGCTGATAAGAATGAATTTGTTGCAAGAGATGCTTTTGTAATACCAAGCATAACTTGTTTACCATCAATTGGTTCTAGACCTTCAGCGATTAATCTATCATTTTCTT
>CAYYVJ010000092.1:0-6910 GCA_964475115.1 uncultured Lachnospiraceae bacterium | reverse complement strand
GTAACAGGAGGCGCTATGACTGTTACTGATTTAGATGGGAGTGTTACAGGAACTGTTTCTATCAACGGGTATTCTGTTGAAATCAAATCCGGTGATGATGCTGATGTTGTATTAGATAAACTAAAAAAAGCAGGGGATAAATTGGGAATTGATGTTTCAACAGAAGGTGGTGTACCTTTTGCTGATAATGCAAAGCTTAAATTTACATCTAATGCATATGGTACATCTGCAGAAATAACCATTAACTGTTCGGATCCAGCATTGGCATTAGCTCTTGGAATTGACGTGGCTGTTCCTACTGAGTATGGAGCGAATGCTACAGCAAATTTTGGTGCTGGAGCAAGAGTAGGTTTTTCCAATAGTGCCACTATGGTATCTGATGGAAAAGAAGTTACTATTACCGATAAAAGTGGATTCTCAATGACCTATGAAATAGAGCCAGGCTTAATAGGTGAAGTAGTAAACGCAGAAGTAACAGATATTGGAACTTTAACCGTACATATAGGTGCCAATGAAGGACAGGTTATGGAAATTCGAATTCCTGAAATTAGTTTAAAACGTATGGGAATAGATGACTTGAATTTACGTACTGCTGATGGATGTAGTAAAGGAATAAGTGCATTAGATGAAGCAATTAGCTTTATTTCTACTACAAGAGCAAGTTTAGGAGCATATCAAAACCGTTTGGATTCTTCTGTTGCAAGTTTAGATGCTACTGGCGAAAATATGACCGCTGCACTTTCTAGAATTGAAGATGTAGATATGGCAGAGGAGATGTCTACCTATACTCAGCTAAATGTATTATCTCAAGCAGGAGTTTCTATGGTGGCTCAAGCCAATGAAAGACCTCAAACCATACTACAAATGTTGCAATAATTTATATCCTTAGAAAGGGGTATTTATGACAAAAGAGCAAATACAGGAATATACCTTAAAGATTACCCAAGGAACAAAAACGGACTTAGTTGTTATTACCTATGATATTATAGTGACTTATATAAATGCAGGTTTAGAAGAATATAAAAAAGAGAAGATAGAAGATTTTATTTGGAATATAAAAAAATCTGCAGAATTCTTATCAGAATTAATGCATTCATTAGATTTTGAGTATGGAATTTCACTTGAATTAATGAGTTTATATCTTTTCGTACAAAAAGTATTAAATAACGCAATTTTTAAAAAGACCGATGAAAACTTAAGTTCAGCAATTAAAATAATTGAAAATTTAAAAGTTGGATTTGAAAAAGTGGCAAAAGCCGATGGGTCTGGTCCTGTTATGGAAAATGCTGGCCAAGTATTTGCGGGTCTTACCTATGGAAAAGGCACATTAAATGAAAGTTACGATAAAAAAGGAGGATTTAGGGTATAACCCTAAGTCCTTCTTTTTTTTAATCGTTAGGTTTGGCGTACAAGAAAGGTGTCATAAGCGGGCACCAAAGAGTTAGAGTTTGCTATACAAATTCTTTTGAATATTATTTTGCTTTGCCTTTTCTAAGAGAAACTTATATCGCTGCTGTATAGATTTTAGTTCATAAATATAGCAATCAATTAAATCTGGATCTACTACATTTTCAAAATTAGAATAGGCAGAATCTAAAGCCCATTTTGTTTTTTCAATTTCAGTTAAAAGGTGCCTTTCTTCATATGGAATACCAATATCTTTCTTTCTCACTTATTTCCCCACTTTCTTACACAAAAATATTCTTATTGGAAGTATAGTCCAGAAATAGAAAGTTTATACATAAATTGGAAAGTTAAAGCATAAATATGTAAGGGGTGATTTAAGACATGATAGAAAATTGGATATTACTAGGAATTATTATTTTTAGTATTGTAATTTTATTAGTAGTAACTTGTAAAAGACATAAAGGAGTTTTAACAAAAATCACATTACGCTTAGTAGGAGGGCTTATTGGAATTATTTGTACAAACTGGATAATGGCCTTGATTGGAATTAATCTATATGTAGGTATTAACCTTTGGACTGCCGTGACAGTAGGAACATTAGGGCTTCCTGGATATCTACTTCTATATGGGATTCTATATGCTCAAAACTTATAACTACATATTTATATTAGGTTTTACCAAGAGTTTGTAATTGCAAACTCTTTTTTTTTGGAGTAAAATAATGCATAAATATTATATTGCTAGCTTATTTATACTTATAAGTTATCCTTATTTATTGTTGACAAGTAAATGCAATTCAAGGTATTATATAGATTATATCTAATTAAAGTTTTAAAGCAGTAGGTTGGTAAGCTAATTAATGCTTTAATGTAAGTAAGTAAGTAATAAAAAAGTAAGAAGGTAGGTAAGTTTCATGGTTAAGTACATGGCAAAACGATTTGTAGTTGCACTGTTTACCGTTTTTGTAGCAGCAACTATTACATTTTTCTTAATGAAATTAGTTCCAGGAAGTCCATTTGCTTCGGAGAAGTCTAATGAAATAGCTCAGGCAGCAATGAATGAAAAATATGGATTGGACAAGCCTGTATACGTACAATATTTCAAATATATTAAACAACTTTTAAATGGTGATTTGGGGGTTAGTCTTAAGATTCGAAAAAATGTTCCAGTAACAAAAATTATTCAAGAATCTTTTCCAATTTCAGCTAGACTTGGTGGGTTATCAATTTTATTTGCAATTACCCTTGGAATACCATTAGGTTGTTTGGCAGCATTAAAGAGAGGGAAGTGGCAGGATGGAGTGATCCGTGTATTGTCCACTGCTGGTATAGCAATACCAGGTTTTGTTATAGCGACAACTTCAATGTTAATATTTTCTATAAATTTGAAGTGGCTTCCAACAACAGGTTTGGAAACACCTAAAAGCTATATACTTCCAATTATTACACTGGGATTTTACCCAATGTGTTATATTGCTCGTTTGTTAAGATCTAGTATGCTAGAAGCAATGGGTCAAGATTACATAAGGACAGCAAATGCAAAAGGTATGTCAGAATTTGTAGTCACATTTAAACATGCGATGCGTAATTCATTAATTCCAGTTATCACTTATTTAGGACCCCTTGTTGCCTATACATTAACTGGAGGCTTTGTTGTAGAGAAGGTATTTAATATAGCAGGGCTTGGAAGATATTTTGTAAAGTCAATTGAAAATAGAGATTACAATATGATCATGGGTACTACAGTCTTTTTATCTGCACTAATAATTTTGATGAATTTAATGTGTGACCTATTATATAAAGCTGTTGATCCAAGAATTAATATAACAGAAGATTAGAAAGGAGCAAGATCGTGGTTTTAAATAATTCTAAATTATTTAGTATGCAAATAGAAGTGAACGCAGATGATTTTGCACCTGCAAGCAAGAAAGAAAAAGAAGAACTAGTTTCATTAGGTGAAAATACAAGTTATTGGAAAGACGCTTGGAGAAGACTAAAACAGAATAAGATTGCAATGGTATCCTTATTTGTAATAGCTATTGTATTGCTCTTTGCTTTAGTCGGACCACTGTTTAGTCCTTATACTTATAGTCAACAGATAAGGGGACATGAGAGCTTAAGTCCTTCCTTGCAACATCCGTTTGGAACGGATAATCTTGGTCGTGATTTGTTAGTAAGAACAATGATTGGTGCAAGAATATCATTACTTATAGGTATTGGTGCAGCAGTTTTAGTATTGATAATAGGTTCTGTATACGGAGCCATATCAGGATTACTTGGAGGACGAGTAGACTCCGCTATGATGAGAGTTGTAGAGATAATATATTCTCTTCCTGATATGCTTATTATTATTTTACTTCGTATTGTGCTAGAAGATCCACTAACAAAGGCATTTGATAAAGGTGGGATTTTCGGTGGATTACAAGTATTAGGACCTGGAATTGTGGCAATGTTCATAGTATATGCATTATTATACTGGGTAGGAATGGCCAGAATAGTACGTGGACAAGTATTGCAGTTAAAAGAGATGGAATATATTAATGCAGCAAGGGCTTTAGGGTCTGATAATTCAAGATTAATTAGAAAGCACTTGTTACCAAACTGTATTGGACAGTTAGTCGTAACAACAATGCTTCAAATTCCATCTGCAATTTTTACAGAAGCATATTTAAGTTTCTTGGGAATAGGTGTAAGTAAACCACTTGCAAGCTTGGGTTCTTTGGCATCAGATGCTTTAAACGGCATTTCATCCTACCCATATCGTTTGCTATTTCCAGCAGCAACAATTAGTATTATTATTTTAGCATTTAACTTATTTGGTGACGGGCTTAGAGATGCACTTGATCCAAAATTGAAATAATTAAGGAGAGATTATTATGGCAGAATCAAATAACGAATCATTATTGAGCGTCAATGATTTTGAAGTATCTTTCTTTACTTATGCGGGAGAAGTTAAGGCAGTTCGTGGCATATCCTATGATTTAAAGCATGGTGAAGTTATGGGAATTGTAGGGGAATCTGGTAGTGGTAAATCAGTTTCATCCTATGGTCTTATGGGAATTATTCCAGATCCAGGCAAGATTATAGGAGGTAGCATAGTCTTTGACGGGAAAGAGATAACAACCATGTCAAAGAAAGAAATGTCTACTATCCGTGGTAAAGATGTAAGTATGATATTTCAAGATCCAATGACATCTTTAAACCCTGTATTTACAGTGGGAAATCAAATAGATGAATCTTTAAAGAAGCATACGGATTTAAACATAAAGCAAAGAAAAGAAAGAATTATTGAATTATTTACTCTTGTTGGAATCAATCAACCAGAGAAAAGAATGAATCAATATCCACATGAATTTTCAGGTGGAATGAGACAACGTGTAATGATCGCAATGGCCTTAGCATGCAATCCTAAACTATTGATTGCAGATGAGCCAACGACAGCACTGGATGTAACAATACAAGCTCAAATTATTGAACTTATGAAAGACTTAAAAGACAAGATTAATATGTCAATTATCTTTATTACTCACGACCTTGGTGTTGTGGCAGATATTTGTGATAAAGTTGCTGTAATGTACGCAGGTAATATTGTTGAAAGAGGAAGTATTGACGATATTTTTTATAATCCAAAACATCCATATACATGGGGATTGTTAAAATCCATTCCTAAATTAAACGTAGATGAACATGAAAGATTAGTTCCAATTGAAGGAACACCTGTAGATTTAATAAATCCACCTGAAGGCTGTGCATTTGCACCAAGGTGTGAGCATGCTATGAAGATATGTTTAACTAAAAAACCTCCATTTTGTAATGTTGGAGAAGGTCACAACTCTCTTTGCTGGTTAAGTGTAAAAGAAGAATTTGAGAAGGAGAGTGGAAAATAATGAATAATAGGCAAGATACAGATATCCTTTTAGAGATAAAAGGTCTAAAAAAATATTTTCCAATTAAAGAAGGTCTTTTTAAGACAAATTATGTAAAAGCAGTAGATGATGTAAGCCTTTTTGTAAAAAAGGGTGAGACATTAGGATTAGTAGGGGAAAGTGGTTGTGGAAAGACAACTCTTGGAAGAACGATTTTAAGACTCCATGAACCTACAGAAGGTCAGATTATCTACGATGGTGAAGATATTACAAAGGTAGATATGTTGCCTTATCGTAGGAAGATGCAGATTATTTTTCAAGATCCTTATGCTTCGTTAGATCCGAGAATGACAGTTGGAGATATTGTTGGTGAACCTCTTGATATTCATAAGATGTATAAGAATAAAGAAGAGAGAAAAGATAAAATATATGAATTACTTGAAACAGTAGGACTAAATTCTGAACATGCAAATCGTTTTGCTCATGAATTTTCTGGTGGTCAAAGACAAAGAATAGGTATTGCTAGAGCGTTAGCAGTAGATCCGGAATTTATTGTGTGTGATGAACCGGTATCTGCCTTAGATGTATCAATTCAAGCTCAAGTTGTAAATATGCTAGAAGATCTACAGGCTGAAAAAGGATTTACTTATCTCTTTATAGCCCATGATCTATCTGTTGTAAAACATATAAGTAATCGAATCGGTGTAATGTATTTAGGACATTTGGTTGAATTAACTTCAAGTCAAGAACTATATAAGAATCCTTTACATCCTTATACGCAGACATTATTATCTGCAATCCCAGTTGCTGATCCGAAGATAAGCAGAAGTAGGCAACGAATTATATTAAAGGGGGACATACCTAGTCCACTTAATCCACCAAGTGGATGTACTTTTAGGACTAGATGTCCTTATGTAACGGACATTTGTGCAAAAGAGGTACCCGAATTTTTAGAAAAAGATCCAGGACATTTTGTAGCTTGTCATAACTTGGACAAGATTAAAAAATAGGATCTACTAAAGTAGTATTTACATTCTTATCTAGAAAAAGTGTCTAATAAGAATTGTTAAATAGATAAAAGGAGTAGCGAGATAGTATCGATGCTCAAGAAAAAGGAGGAAAATATATGAAAAAGAATATTTTTACAAAACCAGTGGCTTTCATGTTATTACTAGTTATGCTAGTAGCGACATTCTTAACTGCTTGCGGCGGAAACAATGCAGCAAATGAGTCAACAACTGGCTCAAAAGAAACCACAAAAGGAAATGATGTAGTAGTAGGAGAAAGCGTATTAAATGTACACGTAGGTCCAGAACCTAATACAATTGATCCATCTCTTAATACAGCTGTTGATGGTGGTACATTAATCAATCATGCTTTTGAAGGTTTAATGAAGATAAACGATAAAAGTGAAGTAGTAAACGCACAAGCTGCTGATGTTAAAGTTAGCGATGACGGACTTGTATATACATTTACACTTCGTGATGACGCTAGATGGTCTGACGGAGAAGCAGTTACTGCAGAAAACTTTGTTTATTCATGGAGAAGATCTGTAGACCCTGCGACAGGTTCAGATTATAACTATATGCTTGATATGGTAGTTAATGCGAATGAAATTATGGCTGGTGAACTAGATCC
>CAYYVJ010000091.1:4525-6971 GCA_964475115.1 uncultured Lachnospiraceae bacterium | reverse complement strand
CATCCTAATATTGTAAATATTTATGATGTAGGAGAAGATGATGGACGCTACTATATTGTCATGGAATTAGTAGAAGGAATTACTCTAAAAAACTATATTGAAAAAAAGGGCAGATTAGAAGTAAAAGAAGCTGTAAGTATAACGATACAAATTCTTCAAGGTATCCAAGCTGCTCATAATCATCATATTATACACAGAGATATTAAACCACAGAACATAATTATATCCAAAGAAGGAAAAGTTAAAGTTACAGACTTTGGTATTGCTAGAGTTTCTACAAATCAAACCATTAGCTCCAATGCAATGGGTTCGGTTCATTACATTTCTCCTGAACAAGCAAGAGGAGGGTATAGTGATGAAAGAAGCGATATCTATTCTTTGGGTATTTCTTTGTATGAAATGGTTACGGGAACCCTTCCGTTTCAAGGTGACACAGCGGTAGCTGTAGCCCTACAACATATTCAGGGTGAGATATCTTCCCCAAAAGAAATTGTAGCTAATCTTCCTATTAGTATTGAAAAAATCATATATAAATGTACTCAGAAGAAACCTGAGAGAAGATACTTAAAAGCGTCTGATTTACTTATTGATTTAAAGAAATCATTAGTAACTCCAAATGAAGACTTTGTGCAATTGCTTCCATTGAATACGACAGCACCTACAGTTATGCTTAGTAATGAAGATGTTTCTATTATAAAAAAAGAAGCCAGGGCAAACTTGAATAAGGATAAGGCGGAGGATGAAGATCCAGAAGAAGATATAAATCCTAAAGTAGAAAAAGTAATGACTATCTTAGGAGTTGTTGCGGCGATTCTTATTGTTGGTTTACTTGTTTTTATAGTAGCGAAGATGGTAGGAATTTTAAAAGAACCAGGTTCAAATGTAGAAACGCAGACGACAATATCTACAGAAGAAACCACAATAGGCAATAGTGTAACGGATACGAAAGTACCTGATCTATCAGGTTTGACAGTAGAAGATGCTTTGATTGAACTTAATAAAGCTAGTTTAGGAATTGAAAGAGTATATGAAAGTTCAAATGATGTTGAAAAGGGATATATCATTTCTCAAGAATATGAAGAAGGCGATATGATTCCAAGAAATACGCAAGTAAAAGTAGTGATAAGTACTGGTCCTGACAAATTCCAAATGATTGAAGTAGTGGGAATGTCAGAAGAAGAAGCAATCTTAGCGTTAGAAGGTTATGGCTTGAAAGTTGGAGCTCCGGAATATGTATATCATGATGAAGTGGCCCAGGGGCATGCAATTTCTTCTTCACCAGCAGTAGGAACCATGGTTCAAAAAAATGATATCATTACTTTAAATATAAGTAGAGGTCGTGAAATAAAAGAAGTATTAGTACCTGATTTGAAAGGTAAAACTGAGGCTGAAGCACGAACAGAGTTAGAGGTTAATGGTCTCGTAGCAGGGCAAGTATCTCAAGTCTTTAGTAATGAAGTTGGAGCTGGACTAGTAATTAGTCAAAGTTATGTAGATGGTACTACTATAAAACAAGGTGAAGTAGTAGATTTTGTAATTAGTAAAGGTCCTGAAGGTTACTTGGGCTCTGTTACGATTGATAAAGCGCAGATAAGAGAATTCTTAACATATGATGAAAAATATTTCAAAACTCCAGTGATACCTGGTCCAGGTGCACCGGAAGCAGTAGAATATTCAGATGCAGTTCTAAAACTAGATTTAGTACAGACAACTGCAGATGGAAGAACAATTACAAAAACAATAGATAACATACCTGTAACAACAAGTAGTTTCCCTTTAACAAAAAGCGGTATTCAAGGCGAACCTGGTATTATGGAAGGCATTGTTAAAGTATATATTACAATTGGAAATGTTGAATATTCTGCAGGTAATAACTTAATTGACTTTCAACAGGTGGTAAATTAATGCAAGGAAAAATAATAAAAGGAATTGCCGGATTTTATTATGTACATGTAGTGAATAATGGAGTATATGAATGCAAGGCCAAGGGGATTTTTCGAAATAATAATCAAAAACCCCTAGTTGGTGATGATGTTAAAATTGTAATTTTAGATGAAGAGGAGAAGCTTGGTAATATTACCGAGCTTTTTCCTAGAAAAAACGAGTTAATTCGACCAGCTGTTGCCAATGTTGATCAGGCGTTAATAATATTTGCCCTCACACAACCAGAACCCAATTTCAATCTTTTGGATCGTTTTTTGATTTCTATGGAAAGACAGGGGGTTCCAACTATAATTTGTTTTAATAAAAAGGATTTAGCATCAAAAGAACAAATTGAGAGAAGTTATCAAGTGTATAAAAAAAGTGGATTTACTCATATTACCACATGCTTAAAAACCAGTGAAGGAATAGATGAGGTAAAAGAAATATTAAAGAATAAGACTACTGTTTTAGCTGGCCCTTCAGGGGTTGGTAAGTCGTCTCTTCTAAATATTCTAATTCCAAC
>CAYYVJ010000091.1:0-4425 GCA_964475115.1 uncultured Lachnospiraceae bacterium | reverse complement strand
ATTGAACTTATAGATAAGGCGGGAGCTGATTATATCCATATTGATGTTATGGATGGTTCTTATGTACCAAGTATATCCCTAGGTATGCCAGTAATAGAATCCATTAGACCATTGACAAGTAAACCGTTTGATGTTCACCTTATGATAAAGGAACCAGATAGATATGTGGAAGAGTTTGCAAAAATAGGTTCTGATATTATTACGGTTCATGCAGAAGCTTGTTTGCACTTAGATAGTACGATACAAAAAATAAAAAAATTAGGTAAGAAAGCAGGAGTGGTTTTAAATCCAGCTACTTCATTAAGTGTTCTAGACTTTGTTTTAGAGGAAGTTGATATGGTGCTTTTAATGTCTGTAAATCCAGGTTTTGGTGGACAAGCATATATTCCTTATGTTACGAAAAAGATAGCCATGCTTAGGGAGATATCCGACCGTAGAGGACTAGATTTAGATATTGAAGTAGATGGAGGCGTTAACCTGTCTAATATAAATGAAATTCTAAATGCAGGTGCAAATGTTATTGTAGCTGGATCTAGTGTCTATAAAGGAAATCCAATTGAGAATATAAAAGCATTTAAAGAAATATTTAAAAGCCAGGAAGAGAAGATGGGTGTATAAAAATGAAAGCTTTAATTGTATCTGGAGGAAAAACAAATCCATCCTTTGTTTTAGAGTTATTAAAAAAGGAAGAATTTCATAAAATAATAGCTGTGGATAATGGATTGGCAGTTTTAGATGTGATAGACCTTCTTCCAACAGATATTATTGGAGATTTTGATACCGTTTCACCTGAGCTACTGCAAAAATATAAAGATAAAAATGGAATTTCCATTCATACCTATCCGTCTAAGAAAGATGCAACAGACAGTCAATTAGCATTAGAGCTTGCCATGATAGAGGCAGATTCCATCGTTCTTCTTGGTGCAACTGGAACGAGGCTGGATCATGTTTTAGGTGCTATTTATATGCTGCAGATTCCCCTTGAAAGAGGAATCGATTGTTGTATATTAGATGAAAACAATTCTATTCGACTGATAAATAAGCCAAAAACCATTAAGAAAAAGGAAAGCCTTGGTAAGTATGTTTCATTATTACCACTTACAGATATAGTAAAAGGAATTACCTTAAAAGGCTTTAAATATCCATTAGAAAATTATAATATGGAATCTGGAAAAAGTTCTACCATTGGAATCAGCAATGAATTGGTAAACGAAGAAGGATTCATCGACTTTAAAGAAGGTATACTAATTTTAATCGAATCAAGAGATTAAAAAAACAGAGAGTTTGCGAAAGCAAACTCTCTGTTTTATTCATCAATGTCTATTTGTTCTTTAATCATAGTTGTTAATACATATTCTTCTAATGTTTGATTTACATCATAAGGATATTTCCTGGCAATTGCTTCAATCTCTTTTTTTGCAAAAGAAACTTCTGTACCATCTGAGAGTTTCCAATCATCATACTGATCAGATTCTGCGTCTTCACTTACCCAAACAGCCCCTTTTGGCAAGTGGTACCTTGCGTTTTTGCGAATATAATCCCATACCTTATTTAGTTTTTCTTCTACCATAGTATCCATCTCCTTTTTATATAAAAATTTTATTATTAAATAGTAAAATCTTATACATTAAAACGGAACAACATTACATCTCCATCTTTTACAACATATTCTTTTCCTTCGACACGTACTAGACCTTTTTCTTTTGCAATAGTATAAGAACCACAGTCTAATAGTTCTTGGAAATTCACCACTTCTGCACGGATAAATCCACGTTCAAAATCAGTATGAATTTTTCCAGCAGCCCCTGGAGCCTTAGTCCCTTTTGTAATTGTCCAAGCTCTCGTTTCCTGTTTACCAGCAGTTAAGTAACTGATTAATCCAAGAATTTTGTAACTTGCAGTAATTAATTTTTCAAGACCTGATTCAGTTAAGCCTAATTCATCTAAGAACATAGCTTTTTCTTCATCGTCTAATTCAGCTATTTCTTGTTCGATTTGTGCGCAGATAACAAAGGTTTCGCTACCTTCATTTGCTGCAAACTCGCGTACGGATTTCACAAATTCATTTGAGTTTCCATCATCAGCTAAATCATCTTCAACTACATTTGTTGCAAAGATAACAGGTTTATAGGTTAGAAGATTATAAGATTTTAACCATTCTAATTCTTCATCATCCTCTGTATCGAAACTTTTTGCTAGTTTTCCATCTTCTAAATGAGCCTTTAAATTGTTTAGCAGTTCTAATTCTTTTGCAAGTGCTTTGTCGTTTTTAGCACCTTTCGCTGTTTTAGAAATACGCCTTTCTAAGATTTCGATATCAGAAAAGATAAGCTCAAAGTTGATTGTCTCAATATCTCGTAAAGGATTGATTTCTCCATCTACATGAATAATATTAGAATCTTCAAAACAACGTACTACATGAACAATCGCATCTACTTCACGTATATTTGAAAGAAATTGATTTCCAAGTCCTTCTCCCTTAGATGCACCTTTTACCAAGCCGGCAATGTCTACAAATTCGATTACTGCTGGAAGAATTCTATCTGAATTATAAAGATCAGATAACAACTGTAATCTCTTATCTGGAACAGATACAATACCTACATTTGGGTCAATGGTACAAAATGGGTAATTGGCAGATTCAGCTCCTGCCTTTGTTAAAGAGTTAAATAATGTACTTTTACCTACGTTTGGTAGGCCTACTATACCTAATTTCATAAAAAATTTCCTTTCGTTCATTTTAATCTAATGAATCTAGGTAAAGTGTAGCATAATTTGGCGAAAATTAAAAGTATATTCACAAATGAATTGCATTTTGAAAAGGTAAAGGTTAGAATAATATCTAGAAATAAGAAAGGGGAATATTATGGCTGAAGAATTTAGTATACGTTTTGTTAATTTGGGTATTACCATAGAGAAATTAAGTAAAGGCATTTCAATTTTTGGATTTGAAGTGGCTTTTTATGGAATTATTATTGGAATGGGAATCTTGTTGGGAATCTTGATGGCAGTACGAGAGGCAAAGTTAACAGGACAAAAGACAGATGATTACTATGACTTGGCTACTTATGCAATTATATTTGCAATTATTGGTGCCAGATTTTATTATGTAATATTTGAGTGGGATTATTACAAGAATAACTTGTCTCAGATTATTAATTTAAGAGGAGGCGGCTTAGCTATTTATGGTGGTATTATAGCTTCTGTCATTACACTTTTTATATTTACAAAAAAGAAAAAATTGTCACCATTTTTGATGTTGGATACAGCAGTATTAGGATTAATTGTTGGACAAATACTAGGAAGATGGGGGAATTTTTTCAATCGTGAAGCTTTTGGTGGTTATACCAATGGTTTGTTTGCGATGCAAATAAAACGTTCAGAAGTCTATGAAGGTAATATTACACAAGACATAATTGATAAGATTGTTTCAATAAATGGAATCGAATATATTCAGGTACACCCTACATTTTTATATGAATCTTTGTGGAATTTAGGATTACTTACTTTTTTAATGTTTTATAGAAAACATAAAAAGTTTCAAGGAGAAATCTTTTTCCTCTATCTTATTGGATATGGGATTGGAAGAGCGTGGATTGAAGGTCTTAGAACAGATCAATTGCAGCTCTTTGGATTTGCAGTATCTCAAGTTTTATCAATAGTCTTAGTTATAGCTGCAGTTATTTATGTGATTATAAAACGTAGGAATTTAAGTGTTAGTAAGTAGAAATTATAATTAAATATGAGAAAATAAAAAAGATGAATTATTCTGCAAAGAATAATTCATCTTTTTTACATTTACACTTGTAATTTTTCGGTAATTACTATATTATAGAGTAATAAGTGGTGAAAAGTGGTACGAAGTGGTATAAAGTGGTAAAACTATAGGAAATTATTAGGGTAAGAAGGTGCAGTAATATGTTCATGGGGGAATATAGCCATACAATCGATGTAAAAGGAAGACTGATTGTTCCTTCTAAATTCAGAGAAGTACTTGGAGAAGAATTCGTTGTAACAAAAGGTTTAGACGGATGCTTATTTGTATACCCAAATGACGAGTGGAAAAGCTTTGAAGAAAAACTAGCTACCCTACCCATAACCAACATGAACGCAAGAAAGTTTACCCGATTCTTTTTAGCAGGTGCAGCTACCTGCGAAGTAGATAAGCAAGGAAGAATTTTAGTTCCAGGTGTACTGCGAGAATTTGCACAGTTAGAAAAAGACGTGGTACTAATAGGCGTCTCTAGTAGAATTGAGATTTGGAGCAAAGATAGATGGGAAAATGCAAGTGTATATGATGATGTTGAAGAAATTGCAGAGCATATGGCAGAGTTAGGTTTAGGAATATAGGAGGCGTTTTATGTTATTTGAGCATAAGTCCGTATTATTAGAAGAAACAATAGAAAACTTAAATATTAAGCCAGA
>CAYYVJ010000090.1:0-7309 GCA_964475115.1 uncultured Lachnospiraceae bacterium | reverse complement strand
CAAGGGGTAATTTCGGACTATACAGTAACTGAGAAAATGTTACGATATTTTATAAAGAAGGCTTTGGGAAAAAGAACCTTTAGAAAACCTCGCATCAGCGTATGTGTGCCAAGTGGTGTAACAGAAGTTGAGAAAAAAGCAGTAGAAGACGCAACGTATCAAGTAGGTGCTAGAGAAGTTTCTATTATCGAAGAACCTATAGCAGCAGCAATTGGAGCTGGAATCGACATATCTAAGCCATGTGGAAACATGATCGTAGATATAGGTGGCGGAACGACAGATATTGCAGTTATTTCTTTAGGAGGTACGGTAGTAAGTACTTCTATTAAGGTTGCAGGTGATGATTTTGATGAAGCAATTGTTAGATATATGCGTAAAAAACACAATTTATTAATTGGTGAGAGAACAGCAGAAGAGATTAAGATTAAAATAGGTTCTGCATTTAAGAGACCAGAAAATGCGACCATGGATGTAAGAGGACGGAATCTTGTAACTGGTTTACCAAAGACGATTAGTGTAAGTTCAGACGAAACAGAAGAAGCTCTAAGAGAAATTACTTCTCAAATAGTGGAAGCGGTTCATAGTGTCTTAGAAAAGACTCCTCCAGAATTAGCAGCAGATATTGCAGACCGTGGAATTGTATTAACAGGTGGTGGTTGTTTGTTGCAAGGGTTAGAAGAGTTGATTGAAGAACGTACTGGAATTAATACGATGACAGCTGATGATCCAATGACAGCAGTTGCTATTGGAACAGGTAAATATATAGAGTTCTTAAGTGGTAAGAGGGACTAAGAAATCTAATTTATAATAAGGAGTATAAAAGATGGTAAGAGGATTATATACAGCTTACACAGGAATGTTAAATCAACAACACCGATTGGATACAATCACCAATAACTTGGCTAATTCAGCTACTACAGGTTATAAAAGAGAAGGTAGTGTAGCTCAAGCATTTGATGAAGTTCTAATGACAAAGTTAAAAGATGGTTCTGAATCCTATGTAGATAAAAACATTGGTAAATTGAATCTAGGTGTTAAAATTGGAGAGAACTACACAGATTATGGACAGGGTTCTTTTAAAGAAACTGGAAATGATTTTGATTTAGCATTAGGTGGAGATGGATTTTTTGAAATCTCTTTTACAAATAAAGCAGGGGTAACATCTACGAAATACACAAGAGATGGTTCTTTTACCTTGTCAAAAGACGGATACTTGGTTACCAAAGATGGAGATTTTGTTCAAGGACAAGGTGGAGATATTAGCTTATCTACTACCGCTGATATTAGAATTGGAAGCCAAGGTGACATCTATGAAGATGGAGTTTTAGTAGATACTTTGGTCTTGTTAGATTTTGAAGATTACGACTATTTAGAGAAATATGGCGAGAACATGTACCAAGAAGTAGAAGGAGCTACACCTAAAGAAGCTACAGCATCTGTGACTCAAGGATTTTTAGAAACTTCCAATGTAAATGTAATTTCAGAAATGGTAGAAATGATTACGATTACAAGAGCCTATGAAAGCAATCAAAAGGTGATACAGGCAATTGATGAAACACTAGATAAAGCAGTAAATAGTGTAGGTGCAATTTAGAAAGAGGTGTAAATTATGATGCGTTCTTTATGGACAGCGGCTTCAGGTATGAGAAGTCAGCAAACTAATGTAGATGTTATATCAAACAACTTGGCGAATGTGAATACAGTAGGATTTAAAAAGGAATCAGCAGAATTTAAATCGCTACTTTATCAAACGATACAGTCCAGAACTACCAGCGCAAATGGTGCAGAGAAGCCAATCGGAGCGCAAGTGGGTCTAGGTGTTAGAAATGCATCTATTACTTCTAATTTTGACCAAGGAACTTTGAATCCAACTGAAAATACTTTTGATTTTGCAATTCAAGGCCAGGGATTTTTCCAAATCATGGGAGAAGATGGAGAAACTTATTATACAAGAAATGGTTCTTTTGGTATGGCAATGTCTACAGGTGGAATTGTATTAGCGAATGCGGATGGACTTCCAGTTTTAGACGTAGATGGACAAGCAATTATTCTAGATGCAGATACAGATACATCTAAGATTACCGTAATGGAAGATGGTAATTTGGCACTCCCTGATGAAACAAATAACCCAGCTCCTATAGGAGTTCAAGTTGGTATTGTACAATTTTCAAATCCAGCCGGCTTAGAAAAAACAGGTGGAAGCTTATTTGCAGCTTCAGCAGCATCTGGAGACCCTATGCTAGAAATTGAACATCAAGACTTAAAGCAAAGTTCTCTAAAACAAGGCTATTTAGAAGCCTCTAACGTACAAGTAGTAGATGAGATGGTAGACTTAATTGTTGCTCAAAGGGCATACGAGATGAACTCAAAAGCAATCCAAGCTTCTGATGACATGTTGAGTCAAGCTAATGCATTAAGACGATAGGAGAAAATAAATGAGTACAATAGATGGTTTATCTTCAATAAATCAGTCCTACATAGATAATATAAAAAATAATGCTACAAAGAATTTAGATAAAACAATATCTAAGGATTATAGTTCAGCTACAGAAGAAGAGTTAATGGGTGTTTGTAAAGAGTTTGAAGCATATTTTACAGAACAAGTATTTAAATCTATGAAAAAGATGGTTCCAGAATCTGACGAAAAGTCTTCTGGTTCATCGGCTTTAGATATGTTTGAGGATTTATTGACTCAGGAATATGCTAAGAACGGGGCGGAAAATGGCGGCCTCGGAATTGCACAAATGTTGTTTGAACAAATGAAGCGAAATTACAACTTATAAAAAGTTTGGGATAACACCCAAACTTTTTTTTCTAGGAAACTCTGCGTTTATAAGTTTTTTACATATATAAAGGAAGGAAAGTACTGTATGCCATTTGTAGAAGGTTATGTTGAAAAAATTGTATATCGAAATGAAGATAATGGCTATACGGTCCTTAGTTTGGTAGATGACGGTGAGGAGATTACATGCGTTGGAACCTTTCATTATATAGGAGAAGGTGAACTTATTGAGGCTGAGGGAAGCTATACTTCGCATCCCATGTATGGGGATCAATTTCAAGTGCAACAATATGAAATTAAAGCACCAGAGGATACCTTGTCTATAGAAAGATATTTAGGATCTGGTGCAATCAAGGGTCTAGGGGCTGTTTTGGCAGCTAGAATAGTAAAGCGTTTTAAGGCAGATACTTTTCGCGTTATAGAAGAAGAGCCAGAGCGATTGTCAGAAGTAAAAGGAATTAGCGAGAGAATGGCAGTCGAAATATGTGAACAATTAGAAGAAAAAAAAGATATGCGAAAAGCTATGATTTTTCTTCAAAAGTATGGAATATCTTCAAGTTTAGCTGTGAAAATATATAATCAATATGGTCCTGGAATGTATACCATTATGCAACAAAATCCATACAAGTTAGCGGATGACATATCAGGTGTGGGATTTAAAATTGCAGATGAAATAGCAGTGAAGGTAGGAATTCGTTCAGACTCTGATTTTAGAATTAAAAGTGGAATTCTTTTTGGTTTGCTACAGGCAGCAAGCCAGGGGCACGTATATCTACCGATGAAAGAGATCCTTGATAGTACAAAAGAGTTGTTAGGTATAGAATTAGAATCGATTGAAAAGCATGTTATGGACTTGGCAATCGATAAGAAACTTATTATCAAGCAAAAAGAGAGTGAACAGGTTATTTATAGTGCGCCCTACTATTATATGGAATTAAATATAGCTAGAATGCTAAATGATCTAAATATAAAGGAAGAGGGGAATCAGGATGATGTTGATCGAAAACTTAAATATCTTGAAAAAGATTCCCAAATGGAATTAGACCCTCTTCAAAGAATGGCAGTAGCAGAAGCTGTGAAAAATGGTATTATGATTGTAACTGGAGGGCCAGGAACAGGAAAAACCACTACGATTAATGCGATTATTAAGTATTTTGAAATAGAAGGATTGGATGTGGTTTTAGCGGCTCCTACAGGAAGAGCTGCCAAGAGAATGGCAGAAGCTACAGGATATGAAGCGAAGACCATTCACCGCCTATTAGAATTAAGTGGAATGTTAACTGAAAATGGAGGAGTGGTGTCCTTTGAGAGGAATGAGCAAAATCCTTTAGAAACAGATGTCGTAATTATTGATGAAATGTCTATGGTAGATATTAATCTTATGCACTCTTTGCTAAAGGCGATTCCTGTAGGTACAAGGCTTATACTCGTGGGAGATGTAAATCAGTTGCCTTCCGTGGGACCTGGAAATGTATTGAAGGACATAATTAATTCAGAAGTATTTCGCGTGGTTATGTTAACTAAAATATTTCGTCAAGCTGCTATGAGTGATATTGTAGTCAATGCCCATAAGATTAATCAAGGTGAACATATTGGACTTGCCAATGGTAGCAAAGATTTCTTGTTTTTAAAAAGAGATGACGCAAATATTATAATCAATGCCATACTTACCTTAATCCAAAAGAAGCTACCAGACTATGTAGAAGCCAAAGAATATGACATTCAAGTTCTTACCCCTATGCGAAAAGGCTTGCTCGGAGTGGAGAGATTGAATGGAATTCTTCAACAATACCTAAATCCTCCAGATAAGAAAAAGAAAGAGAAGGCTTTGTCTCAGGGAGTTTTCCGTGAGGGAGACAAAGTTATGCAGATAAAGAACAATTATCAGTTGGAATGGGAGATAAAAGGGAAATATGGATTACCTTTGGATAAAGGTCTGGGGATTTTTAATGGTGACATGGGAATAATCAAAGAAGTCAATGAGTTTAGTGAACAAATGACGATAGAATTTGATGAAGGAAAGCAGGTTGTCTATGGATTTAGTCAATTAGATGAAGTGGAACTAGCTTATGCAATAACGATACATAAATCTCAAGGTAGTGAGTATCCAGCAGTTATTATACCAATACTAAATGGACCAAGGATGCTTATGAACCGAAATTTATTATACACTGCTGTAACAAGAGCCAAGAAATGTGTCTGTCTAGTGGGGAGCAAAGAGACATTTTGGGAAATGGCTGAAAACCAAAGTGAGAAAAGAAGGTACTCGGGGTTAATGGATCGAATAAAAGAAATATCATTGGGGGAAATGAATGGGGGAGAAGAAGATAGACAGGATAATTGGGATTTTATTTCCTAGAAGATGTCCTGTATGTGGAGAAATCGTAATGCCAAAAGGGAATATGATTTGTCCAACCTGTAAGAAAAAAGTTAAATTAGTAAAAGAGCCAAGATGTAAGAAATGCGGTAAATCTTTGGTAAATAAAGAAACAGAATACTGTTATGACTGTAGTAAGAAGAATCATTCCTATAAAACAGGAATTTCACTTTTTGAATATGATGAAATTATGAAAGATTCTGTTTATAGATTTAAGTATAAAAACAAAAGAGAATATGCCGATTATTATATTGAAGAGTTTATGAAAAGGTATAAGAAACAGATTCTTAATTGGGAGGCAGAAGTACTGATTCCTGTACCTTTGCATAAGTCGAGGTATTTGTTTAGAGGATATAACCAAGCAGAAGTCCTTGCAAAGAAGATAGGGGAAGAATTGGACTTGCCAATGGATAAGAATCTCTTGATTAGACAAAAAAAGACTGTGGCCCAAAAAGGCCTAAATCATAAAGAAAGAGCAAAAAATCTTCAGGATGCTTTTCATATAGACGAAAAAGTAGTACAATATAAGAAAGTAATATTGATAGATGATATCTATACGACTGGAAGTACAATAGAAGCTTGTACGAAGGTTTTAAATAAAAAAGGGGTAGAAGATGTATATTTTCTAAGTTTATGTATAGGAAGAGATTACTAAGGAGGAACTATTATGGAGCTAAATGTCTTGAATTGCAAAAGGTGTGGGAGAATTTTCCGAAGTGAAAATAGGAGATTGATTTGTTCGGTTTGCGTAAAGGAACTGGAGGAAAAGTTTGATGAAGTAAAAGAATATATTTATGCAAATTCAGCCGCTACCATTGTAGAAGTGGCAAGTGAAACAAATGTTAGCGTTGAACAAATTAAGAATTGGATTAGAGAAGAACGTCTGATATTAACAAATCCTGCTGGAGCAGGAATTAACTGCATGAAGTGTGGAGAAGTTATCAGTACGGGAAAATATTGTAATAAATGTAAGCTTACTATGGCAGATGAGTTAAAAGGAATATATAAAAAGAAAGAAGTAACTCCACAGATTGACAAATCTAAGGATGAAAAGGCAAAAATGAGATTTTTTGACCGTAATTAAGATAAATAAGAAGCGTTTAAAAAAAGCATTCCATTAAAAGTTGGAATGCTTTTTGCGTGATAAGAAAGTTCTTTTTATAAAAAACAAAATTACCCTAATAAAAACGAACAAATTAACCGATAAACTAACCAGAGAAAGAAATAATCTAAGTAAGAGTGAGGTGAAGTTGGTGGCAGGTTTAATTGAAGTTTTAATTGATACCTTAGAGGAAGAAAACGAAAAATACGAAACATTACTGGAAATGTCTAAAGAAAAAACGGGAACCATTATAAAGGGAGACCTAGAAGCTTTGCAGAATATTATAGAAAAAGAGCAAGGCGTAGTAGAAGCGATTCAGTCATTGGAGAAAACCCGAGTCGAGACGATTAATGACATTGGTAATGTAATCAACCGTCCACCTAGAGATTTAACCATCACCAAGCTAATTGAACTTATGGCTAATCAACCAGAGACGAAAGAAAGGTTAGCGCAAGTTCATGATAAACTAAAGACTACCATGAAGCAAATGATTAAGGTTAATGACATGAATAAAGGTCTCATAAATGAATCCTTAGAGATGGTAGAGTTTGAGATGAATCTAATTCATAGCTTACGACAGGCGCCAGTCACTGCAAATTATAACAAAGATGCAAATAATGCTAATGTGAGAAGCAGTGGAAGAGGTATGTTTGATACAAAACAATAGAGAAACTAGCGGGTTCAACATAGAAAGAGGGGAAGACTTATGCGTATAGATGCATATAACAAGATTAATCAAATTTATCAAACAAATGAAAAATTAAAAGTTCATTCTATAGAAAAAGCAAAAGAAAAAGACCAGATTACTATTTCGAGAGCAGGTAGAGATTATCAAGTAGCTAAGAGCGCTCTTGTGGAAGTCCCTGATGTAAGGAAAGATAAAGTGAATGAATTAAAGGCTAGAATCGATGCTGGAACATATGCTGTGAAGGATGAAGATTTTGCAGCAAAACTATTAAAAAATTATGAGAAATTTAGCCTTTAGCTAGGGTATTGAAAGGATAACAAAAGATGGCAAACGGAATGGCAGGCCTTTCGATAGGCGTAT
>CAYYVJ010000089.1:0-7316 GCA_964475115.1 uncultured Lachnospiraceae bacterium | reverse complement strand
TTTTTATCTTTTTGCATTTATAAACTCATCCTCTCTCTATTTTCCCCGATAGGTAAGGTAGTTAATATCTGTTGAACAATTTTACTATAACATAATTGCAAAAAGCTTTACCATGGTAATTCCTCTCAAATGTTTCTCTTCCACATGATTATGGCATCCTCTTTTGGTTGCTCATAATACCCCGGACGTATTCCTACATTTTTAAATCCATTTTTTTCATATAACAAAATTGCAAATTCATTACTTTTACGAACTTCTAGCGTGATATCTTTTATACCTTCATTTCTGGCGATACCTATCGCTTCATTGAGAAGCAATTGTCCGATTCCTTGCTTTCTATTTTCTTCTTTGACTGCCACATTTGTAATATCCGCTTCGTCAAGGACTTTCCATACTCCTATATATCCCACGATAATCCCTTGCGTTTCTGCTACAAGATAAATAGTATTCGGCAATTTCAAAGTATTTGTAAAAGAATCATAGGACCAGGGTACCGCAAATGTATCCTTTTCTATAGCATACACTTCTTCTAAGTCACTCACTTCCATTCTGCGAATATTAATCATTTAGAGACTCCTTAGCATTGTTTTTCTCTGCTAACTCTCTTTCCGCTTGAGATACTCTTAGATAATTAGGTTTGTGATCTGCTGCTGTATCAGCTAACCCTCTTTTTAAATAAATTGCTCCTAGGGCTGCAACTGCACCCCCTCGTTGACGATTTAAATGAGCAGGTGCAAAAGAAAAAGGTATGTTCAAAGTATTTTGTATCACTTCCTTATAAACAGGAATTCCATCCCCTACAAAAATAACCTTTCTATCTGTCTTATTAAGCTCTTCTATTAATTCATCAATACAAATTGCTGATTGTTCTTTCACTTCTCGTAATTCATTTTCAACAAATTCATAAATACCCGTATATACCTGATTGCGCTTAGCATCCATAATGGGACAAACGATTGCTTCTGTTCCATATAAGTTATATGCCAATCCTTCAAGCGTAGGTACCGATATCAATGGCTTGTCCAAAGCTAGCCCAAGTCCTTTCGCAGTAGCTGATCCAATACGAAGACCTGTAAATGACCCTGGTCCTGCTGCCACAGCAATGGCATCTATCGTAGATAAATCCAACTCAATCATCTTTGAAATGTCGTCAATCATAGGAAGCAATGTCTGGGAATGAGTCTTTTTAAAATTAATGGTATATTCTGCTGTCATAATATCATCTGTAACAACAGCTACAGAAGCTACCAAAGAAGAACTATCAATGCCTAGTATTCTCATGAGTTACTACCTCCTTCTATATAAATCTTACGATAATCAAATCCTTTTTCCAAAACTTTTTCTATTCTAATATAAAACACATCTTCTGGTAATAGCTCTTTCATTTGCTCTCCCCATTCAACGAGACATACTCCATCTCCATAAAAATAATCTTCATATCCAATCTCATCCATTTCACTGATATCACCTATGCGATATACATCAAAATGATAGAAGGGGAGTCTACCTTCTTGGTATTCTTGTACTATAGTAAAAGTAGGACTACTAACCGCCTCTGTGATGCCAAGTCCACTAGCAAATCCTTGTGTAAAAACAGTCTTCCCCACACCTAGGTCACCAGTCAAGCAATAAATATCACCAGCCTTAGCAGTTTCCCCCATTATTTTTCCAAATAAATATGTCTCTTTAGCTGACCACGTTTCTTTTTCCTTCATATACTTTCTCTTGCCTTTCCACATTTGCGCAAAACCACACAAACAAAAAAATTAATCGCTCTCATTTTTCAACTTTAATAATTATAACAAATCTAAGTTAAAAAGCAAGAGCGACACATTCTTACATAGCTTACAGTTCAGCCCTAGCTCGTTTTCGCTCTGCTCATCTCGCTTTGGCAGAGGGAAATCAATTTCTTATAGGCTATTTTTTAGTATGATACTTATTCTTTTGTAAATTACTAAGGTTATCACAGATACCAATAATCCTTTTAGCAAGTTAAAAGGTGCTACTGCAAAAAAGATAAATGTCCATAAGCTATTAATATTAGGATTTACTGCTGTTCCCATCGCTATTAATTTTTCTATATCCCATTGAAAGGCTGTTGCATAAGCAGGAAGTAACAAGTAGGCGTTTAAAACACATCCTAGTGCTGTCATAAATATGGTTCCTACTGCCAGGCCTATCATAGCAGATTTTCTTGTTTTATTTTTTTTATATATCATTGCTGCTGGAACTACAAGGGCAGAACCTATTAAAAAGTTTGCCAGCTCACCTACACCAGCTGTAAGTGTTCCATCAATTAAAAAATTCAACATAATTTTAATTAATTCAATAAGCACCCCTGCTATAGGTCCTAATGCTAAAGCTCCAACAATAACCGGTACCTCACTAAAATCAATTTTGTAAAATGGTGGTGCAAACCATAGAGGAATTTCAAAGAGCATTAAAACAATTGCCACTGCTGATAATAACCCTATTTGTACCATAGTCTTTGTAGTTAATAATTTCTTACTGATTGTTGAATCCATTTTTTTCTCTCCTTTTTTAGAAGAAAATTCCGGTTTAACACTTCCTGACTTTGCATTTTACAGAAAAAAAACCCGAATATAATAGTATATTCGGGGAATAAATTAATTTTATATCTGCAAACATGCAAACCTAAAAAGTTTCTCTTCTCTCATCCAGACTTTACTGTCGGTTTTGGAATCACACCAAATCGACCAATCAAACTATTGATATCAAATCAAACATTTGCTTTTGGTTCGCGGACTATACCGCCGGTAGGGAATTGCACCCTGCCCCGAAGAATTTTCTTATTCAATTTTTTTGAACCTCTAGTTCAATATCATATTATTACAGTCACTACAAAATGTCAACCAATTTTCATAGTTAATTGAATTCTTTTCTTGCCTAAATCTACAGACATAACTTTCACTTCTACGATATCTCCTACACTTACAACTTCTAAGGGATGTTTAATATATCGTTCCGTCATTTGAGAAATGTGTACCAAACCATCTTGATGAACACCTATATCTACAAATGCGCCAAAATCAATTACATTTCTTACGGTACCTTTTAAAATCATACCAGGTGCTAAGTCTTTCATTTCCATAACGTCTGTTCTTAAAATAGGTTTTGGCATTTCATCTCTTGGATCTCGCGCCGGTTTTTCAAGTTCACTTATCATATCTGCAAGTGTTATTTCTCCTACCTCTAGTTCTTTTGCAAGTTCCTTCTGGTCTACAATTTTTTTACGAATATCTTTAATTCCGCCAGATTTCAATTCTTCACCAGAATATCCTAATGTTTTTAATAATTTTTGAGCTGCATCATAGCTTTCCGGATGAACACTAGTTGTATCCAAAGGATTTTCACCATCTTGTATTCTCATAAAACCTGCACATTGTTCAAATGCTTTAGGACCTAACTTTGCCACCTTTAATAATTGCTTCCTAGATGAAAATCTACCATTTTCTTCTCTATAAGTTACAATATTTTTTGCAATCACTTTTGATACACCAGAAATATATTCAAGCAGAGAAGCAGACGCTGTATTTAAATCCACCCCAACCTTATTTACAGAACCTTCTACTACACCACTTAATGCTTCACTTAATTTCTTCTGATTCATATCATGTTGATATTGACCTACACCAATAGACTTTGGATCAATTTTAACTAATTCAGCCAATGGATCTTGTAAACGTCTCGCTATAGAAGTTGCGCTTCTTTGTCCTACATCAAAATTAGGGAATTCTTCTGTAGCCAGTTTACTAGCAGAATATACAGAAGCTCCAGCTTCATTTACGATAATATATTGAACGGGTTCTTTTATTTCTTTTAATAATTCTACAATTACCATTTCAGATTCTCTTGAAGCTGTTCCATTACCAACGGCAATCAAGGTGATTCCATACTTCTTAATAAGTTTTTTAACAATCTCTTTTGATTCTGCCACTTTATTTTGTGGGGCTGTCGGATAGATTACAACTGTATCCAACACTTTTCCCGTACCATCTACTACTGCAAGTTTACAACCAGTTCGAAAGGCAGGATCCCATCCTAGAACTACTTGATTTACAATCGGTGGTTGCATCAATAATTGTTCCAAGTTCTTTCCAAATACTTTGATCGCACTTGTTTCTGCAGTTTCAGTTAACTCATTTCGTATTTCCCTTTCAATGGATGGAAAAATAAGACGTTTATAACTATCTTCAATGACTGCTTCCAAAACAGGTGTTGTATATGAATTTTCTTTTACTATCACTTTTGTTCTTAAGTATTGTAAAATTCTTTCTTCAGGTGCCTCAATTTTAATCGTTAATATCTTTTCGTTCTCACCACGATTAATTGCTAATACTCTATGGCCTGCCAATTTCTTGATTGGTTCTTCAAAATCATAATACATTTCATATACGGATTCCACTTTATCATCTTTTGCCACAGCAATTAACTTGCCTTGTTCAAATGTTTGCTTTCTAATATAGCTTCTGTAATCAGCTTCATCAGAAATGAATTCTGCAATAATATCTTTTGCTCCTTCAATAGCCTCTTCCACTGTACGCACTTCTTTTTCTTCTGACAAATATTCATTTGCATAAGTTTCAATGGGCTGATCGATCATCTGCAGCTGGATAAGATTTGCTAAAGGCTCTAATCCTTTTTCTTTCGCAATGATTGCCCTTGTTCTTCTCTTTGGTCTATACGGACGATACAAATCTTCCACCACCACAAGTGTCATCGCTTCTTCAATTTGCTTTCTTAATTCTTCGGTTAACTTTCCTTGTTCTTCAATGGTTGACAAGACTCCGATTTTCTTTTCTTCCAAATTACGAAGATAAGTTAATCTTTCATCTAGGGTACGTAATTGTTCATCATCCAACGAACCTGTAACTTCTTTTCTATATCTAGCAATAAAAGGAATCGTATTTCCTTCGTCAATTAATTGTACTGCTGCTTCAACTTGATTTAGCCTCACATTTAATTCTTCTTGAATTTGTTTTAATATATTCATGGTTGTTTCCCCTATTCTAAAATTTGTCCTAACCTATTATAAGCCATAGTTTGGAAAGCTTCAAGAAAGAATTGTTTTCAGTTCCATTTTATGCTAAACTACTCTATGATGAATCATCTAAAAATGCTTACATGACAGAATGGAGAATAATATGGATTATAATTATAATAACGAGATGGGGAATAACCAAGTAAACCCACAAAAAAAGAATAACTATGCTACCGCCTCATTAATTTTAGGAATCATTACCTTAGTGACAGGTCTTATTAGCCTATGTTTTCTTATGTGTGCCCCAGTTCCAGTAATACTCGGAATCTTAAGTATTGTTTTTGGTTTTCTTTCTAGGCAACCTGGAGAAAGAATATCAGCCAAAGCAATTGTTGGAATTGTATTTTCCATTGTAACCTTAGTTCTTTTAATTCTAATGGTAATATTCGTAATAACCTTTATTAATTCCCCTGAGGGTCAAGCATTTTTGAAAGAATTTATGGTTGAATATGAAGACATGTATAAAACTTACTCTGAGTTTTACCTTGAATAGAATAGAGCACTTCACAAGAAAAAAGAGATTATCACAATTAGATTTTTGATAATCTCTTTTTTCATTTTATGGTATAAGCTTAATATTCCAGACAAGAAATGCCATATTTTTAATAATTACATTTATTACTGTAATAGCAAGCCCAATATATACATAGAGGTTTTTATAGGGTATCGCTTTTACCTTTCCTATTTTCGCTCGCTCTAAAGTCTGAGAAATCATGTACCAGGCAAAAACAAAGATACCATAAGCTACAACCGGATGAAAATAAATACTTTTAAAAATATTTCCGCGAAGAAGATATTCAAATGCTCTTCTACCACCACATCCAGCGCAATAATAGCCTGTTATTTCATGAAAGAGACAAGGGATATGAAAAACATTCCACTTATCTGGAATAACCTGCTCGATCATAACAGATAGCATTCCTAGAATTATTACTCCTAGACCAAGGATGTACATGACATCATCTAAAGAAGACTCTTTTCTAGAAATTTCTTTACTCTTTTGAATCACATTTATTCACCCAAAGAAAATGCAGCATGAACAGCCCTTACCGCTCTATCTACTTCGTCTTCTTCAATTAAAACAGTTACACGAATCTCCGAAGTAGAAATCATCTTTATGTTTATTCCTTCATTAAATAAAGCTTCAAACATCTTAGCTGCTACACCAGGGTTTGTCATCATACCCGCACCTACAATTGATACCTTTGCAACATCCTCTTCAAATTCTATAGCTTGAGCTGTTATTCTGTTCTTTGCATTTCTTAGGATTTCTAATGCCTCACCAAGAGAGGCTTCTGCTATTGTAAAGGAAATATCTTTTGTGCCGTCACGACCAACTGATTGCAGAATAATATCTACATTGATATTTTCTTTTGCTAAAAGGTGAAAAATACGAAAAGCAATACCAGGTTCATCTTTTACACCAATGATTGAAATTCTAGCTGCATTTTTATCGGAAGCCACTCCACTTATTAACATTTTCTCCAATTTTACTTCCTCCTTAACAATTGTACCTTCTTCTTTATTTAAGCTTGATCGAACAATTAATTTCACGTCATATTTCTTAGCCATTTCTACTGAACGATTATGAAGTACTTTTGCACCTAAAGTTGCTAGATCTAACATTTCATCATAGGTAATCTCTTTTAACTTTCTTGCATCAGGTACAACTCTAGGGTCGGCTGTATAAACACCCTCTACATCAGTGAAAATCTCGCATATATCCGCATGTAAAGAAGCTGCTAAGGCAACCGCTGTTGTATCAGAACCACCACGTCCTAAGGTAGTCACATCATCATATTTATTTACGCCTTGGAATCCTGTTACAATTACGATTTTTCTACTTTCTAATTCATGCAAGATTCTTTCTGTATCGATTTTTTTCAATCTAGCATCACCATATCTTGAAGTAGTATGCATTGATACTTGAAACGCATTTAAAGATATCGCTGGTACTCCTAAAGCACCCATTGCCATAGACATAAGCGCTACTGATTCCTGTTCACCAATCGAAAGCAGCATATCCATTTCTCTTTTCGTAGCATTCGGGTTAATCTCTTTTGCTTTTGCAATTAATCCATCTGTTGTCTTTCCCATTGCCGAAAGAACCACTACTACATCATTACCTTTTTGATAATCCTCAATACATCTTCTAGCTACGTTATAAATCCTCTCCTTATCTGCGACGGAACTTCCACCAAACTTCTTTACTACAAGCATATTTTGCCTCCTCTAATGCATTACTTTATTCTTC
>CAYYVJ010000088.1:4943-7985 GCA_964475115.1 uncultured Lachnospiraceae bacterium | reverse complement strand
GAATTTTCTCGAAAATGAATGCAAAGATGTATCATATTTCTTATAGGATATTGGGGTCCCACTTTGAAGCGGAAGAAGCAGTAGCACAAACATTTCTAAAAATTATGACTAACATAGATAAGATTTCTGCTTTACCATGTCCCCAAATAGAACCTTACTGCGTTATAATATTAAAGAACGAAACGATGAATATAATAAGACAGCGCAAGAAAAACATTTACACAGATAGTATAGATTATTTTGAATATAATCAAGAAAATCATATTTTAGAAGAAGAGTATATAAAAAAAGCCGATAAAGAAGAGTTGCTTTCTTGTATTGATAAACTTTCAGATGAGGAGAAAAATCTTATTTATTTACGCTTTATTTATGAGATGGGTTTTAAAGAGATATCAGAACTTTTAGATATCAATGAAGAAACAGCAAAAAAGCGTGGTCAGCGTATTCTAAAAAAGTTACGTTTATATTATGAGAAAGGTGATGGGAATGTCTGATACAACCAATAGCTTCTTAAAAGATATCTTTGAATTATCTCTACAGACAGAGATGAAAAAGATTGGGGAATTAGAGAGGAATAGAATTGTATATCAATCCATATCTGAAGAACAGGTCAATCATTTGGTAGGAAAAATAGTGTTATTACCATTTGAATATCGCAGTATTCTTTTCTTTCGGTATTGTTTTGGTAACTCTGCTTCTGAAATGGAGAATATACTAGGAATCCAAAATAGTGAAGAAAAGTTGTGCTATATACAAAAAATGTTATCTCATTTAATAGGATTTAAAGACTCTTGGATAGATGAGGAATCCATGAAAAAGGCCAGTAGGTTAGCACTTAAAAATGACATGGTAGAGTATAAAAAAATGGAACCACCGGAGAAGCCTAAGTATTCTAGTAGTTTTAGAAAGAAGCTAAAAGGTATTAGGATTAAAGGCAATTTATCTAACATAATTCTATCAATAGGTAAAAAGGTAGCTATTTTTATTCTGGTATGCATCTTAAGCCTATCAGCGGTTTTAACAGTTAATGCAAAAGCTCGTGAAAAATTCTTTCGTTGGATTGTTGAAACATTTTCAGAATTTAGTATATTTACATCCCAAGGTCTTGATGAAGAGGATGTATTTATAGAACTGGATTCCCTTGAAATTAATTACATTCCTATAGGACTGGATATGGAAATTATCCATGAGGGCAGACGAATATTGGTTTATAATTACTTAGGTGAGAATGACGAAAAAGTAACTGTAAAGTTTATTCATCCATTAAGTGGTGGTAAAGCCTATTATGATACAGAAAATGCTGAAATAAAAGAAATTACTTTTAAAGAAAGTCAGGCTTATACATGGCAAACCGATAGTATGGCATATCTAATATGGTATCAGGATGGTATAGAATGTCATGTTTCAGGAAGTGTAGATATAGACGAGATATTTAAAGTTGCAGAAAATATAGTAAAAAAAGAATAAAAGTCTGTCCCTTTTTTCCTCCTTGTACGTTATATAGGTAAGAACCTAAATAATAAATAAGGAGGATTTTTTTATGAACTTAAAAAGAATTGGAGTAACGATAATGGTTATTTTATTTATGGTTGGAAGTGGGATAGCAAATATAGGTCATGCATCAGAAGTGGAAGTTTACAAGCGGACGAGTGTAGAAGGGCAAATTATTACACCCTATTGGACTAATATTAGTGATGTTTTTCCATATATTTCAGCTACAGGCACTACCCTTTATCCAGAGGTGTACATAGAAGCAAAAAGTTCTTCTTCCCCAATAACAGGAACTATGTATTTAGAAAAATATAGTTCTGGTAGATGGACAAACGTAACTTCTTGGAATATTAAAGGAACTGGCAGTGTGACTTTGTCGAAAAGCTATATTGGAACCTCAGGTGTTACATATCGCACTAGGGTTGTAGTGACTGTTAATGGTGAAACGGTGAATATTGCTTCTGAAGGTTGTGGGATTTAAAGTTTGAATTATATGGATAAATGGAAAGGGATGATTCCGATGGTTATATGGTATTAGATGAAGCTTCATATATGAATGATTCGTTTAGGGGAAATTAGATTTAAGTAGTTTTAGAAACAATTGCAAACTGGTAGATTAAAAAGTAATATTTATCTAACTACAATGAAAAGGAGAATATAAATATGAAGGAAAAAGTTTTGTTTTCATTTACATTAATGTTTATTTGTGTCAGTATGTTTTCAGTATTGAGAGTTAGTGCAGATGATATTAGTTTATCATCTGAATATCAGGAAGCATATAATAAAGCATATCAGGAATATAAAAGTGATGAGCAATTCCTGGCAATGATTGAAGATTATGGAATGGAATACGGAGAAGAATTTTTAGCTAATGTAGCATTAAATGCAGTTAGTGCTAATAATTTAAATTTAGTACGTGGCGGTGGTGGAAATATTTGCTATCAATATGTGAAAAATATTATGCAAACAAAATATAATAACTGTGGAACAACGACAGTTTTGCAATCTCTGTATGGGCTTAACAGTGCTTCGGCGGTTAGCGGTTCTACAGATGCAAATAAAATATCAACATTAGATCAGGAATATAATGTTGATAGCCAAGGGAGCTTGATTGTTTATCAGGCTGTAAATGCTTTAAATAAATATAATACTTTAAATCCTTCTTACATATATAAGGTAGGAACTAGTATGACATTGGATCAGTTTGAGGCAAATGTAGCAAACTCTTTGACGGCCATGAAACCAGTTATCTTACATGCAAGAACAGAGTATTTCACATATTATAAAAACAGAGAATCGGGTCATTATTTAAGTCTAGATTATATTAATAGAACCAGTAAAAAGGTGCGAATTGTAGATTGTAATAATAATACGGCATATTATGGAATCCATACAGATATTCCGCTAAGTGAAGCATATGCTTCCATTAATGCTACATCAGGTAGGTATTTAATATACTAATAGATGCATGAATTTGGTGAAAGAAAAGTGTAGTATCATTAAGACTGAATGTATACAATTTTGATTAAAGAATTTGGGATGAATTATTAT
>CAYYVJ010000088.1:3176-4843 GCA_964475115.1 uncultured Lachnospiraceae bacterium | reverse complement strand
AATTATTATTGAAGGGTAAAACCCATCTTTTTATTAAATCAACTATAACTGAGAGGATAATGCCCATATGAAAAAAATATATTTGATTTTTATTATCACTATACTAGTATCTGCATGTTCAAGAAATAGGACAGAAGTAATTGAATTAGGAAATGCACAGCAGGTGATAACTGCTGATGATTATAAATCAGAACTTGAAACTATTAAAATGAGTGAAATTGAACTAAGTCTACATATGAATGGAAATATAGGGCCAATCTATATATATAATGATATTGTTTACTATTCTGTGGATTTTATTGATTATCTCACTGACCATACTGGGAAAGGACCTGTGATTGAATTTGAAGATAAATATAATACGGAAATCAGAATGTATAATGTAAAAACCGGTGAAAATGAACTTTTATATAAATACAATGAAGCAAGACCTATCAGCGTATCTGATATACAGTGTAATGGTAAAGCGTTGGTGTGGGAAGATTATCCACTAGGAGAGATGTGGAGGGTTAAATTATTTGATTTAGAAAGCAGAGATGAACCTGTGGATATTTTATCCTATAATATTGATAATGGGGAAATGTTTACTATAGTATTAACAATAACAGATGATAGTCTATTCTGGTATGATATGTTAGGAGGCCATGACTATCCCATTAACCTATATAGATATGATTTGGAAACCAAGAAAACCTATAAGGAAATAGAAAATTTATCGCTAAGTTCTCCCTATGAACATGTTAATATTGTAAATGGTTTCTATACAACATATAGGAAACATAGTGATAATACGGCGACCATCTATATCCACAAAATGGATAGCAAGGAGAAATTGGAATTGCACATAGAAGGAAATGTAAGTGACCCCATTAGTAATGGTGAAATATGTGTTTGGGTAGCTGGATACAACTCTAATGAAAGAGAAAAGGTATTTGTTTATAATATAAGGGAGGATACATTTATAGAAATTGAGGTTCCATATGTATTTTCCTATGCTCTTGTAAACAATGATGTTTTAATTAACCAAAGTTATGAAGGATTATACTATTATAATACTAACAGTAAAAAGTACCATATCATTGATGGAACAGAAGGAACCTTGTATATGTATACAGTTCAAGGAATATTAAATAATGCCTATGCTGAAGTGATGGGCAATGAAGAGAATTTAAAGATTGTAAATTTCAGTAAGTAATTTAATTATAGTCTATACATCGGATGAAGATCCAGAATTTACAAAATATGAAGTGGCACTTGTAAATCTAAAGAAAACTTATTTTGAAAAGATAAACGGTATACATTCTATACCTAGAGTCTACAAAGCGAAGTCTTTAGATGATTTTGTACTTATATCAGATTCGTCTTTTACTCCTTGGAGTTCACCACATTGGTATCCAGTCTTGGAACACTGGCAGAGGAGTGACAGAAAGGACAATTTTGAAACTACAAGAGAAACATATGTAGCTGATGTGTCATTGGAAGAACCAGAATATGATGTGTATCGATTGGGTAGCAATTATGGTGAACTAGAAACTGGAAAACTTATAGAGATAGATAGCGAAAATGGAGTTTTAAAACTAATTTATCGAAAACATGATTGGTATGTAGTGCTAAGAGAGCCGAAAATGGAAATAAGATATAACAAGGAAAAAGAACGCTTTGAAATT
>CAYYVJ010000088.1:0-3076 GCA_964475115.1 uncultured Lachnospiraceae bacterium | reverse complement strand
TGAAATTGTTATAGACATACCTACAGAAGATATAAGTATTATTCAAACCAAAATCATCTTAAATATAGACGATTATGAAGAAGATTAAGTTACCTAAAGAACTAAGCTTTTAGTCCGATTTTTAAATTCATTGATGAAGTATGAATTCCTAAAAATCGGACTTGTTCTTGGAATGTATTGTAATAATTCTAAAAAACAGGGAAAATGGTATAACTGAGAGGATAATGTCTATATGAAAAAAAGAATATTAACAATATTTATTTTAATTTTAATAATGATTAATGGGTGTAACAATAATTCTGACTATTTTGTAAATACCGAAGGAGTTACTTCATCTAGTCAGGAACAAATACAAGAGACAGAAGCCCTACTAACTATAGAGGATGCTATATTAAATTACATCATAATGCTTTATGAAGATAGAATGTCTCGTGTGGCAGGGAATCAATTATACGCAAAATATATCATGCTTATGAGTATAGACAATGAAGAAGAGATTGTTTGCTACCTTATGCCATGGTGTATTAAATTTAATGTTAAATCAGATGGGGAAATAAAAGTGACGGGTGTCAATGGGATTGTATGTGAAATCACACTAAAATTGATAGAAGATGAGAGCTATACGGTTACAAGTTATTGGGAACCTGGAGATATAGTGAGTGTCACAAATGACTTCCTTCCTTCGTTAATATAGTATGAGGAGTTTATGATGTGTAAAAAAATAATTATTTCTACTTTAATAGGGATTGTTGTAATATTAAGTGGGTGCAATAAAGCACAAACAGAATTAATCTCAAAAGATACATCAGGGGAAATAGCTGTTCTTGATGCACCATATTTTTTAGTTCAAGGCAGGAATTTAAAGAATCCATAAAAAGCGACATACAAAAAGAAAAGTTGACAAGTCAATATTTGCTTACTGATATGACAATAGATGGTTTTACATTTTCGCATATACTTTATCGAGAAAATATATATATAGCTTCTTATTATACAGTTGATAATTGCAAATACAATGATAAATATAACGAATATGAAAATGAAAGAATGTCAACAGCGATATACGAGGTTTCATTATTCCCCAATTTGCAGGAATCTTTAAAGATAAATCATATTGATAAAGGATTTTTACCAATAGATGTGGGAGATGATACTTACTATTACATAATCGAGTATGCAACTAATAATGATATTATAGGTTATGAGTTTGCCTTTGTTGCAAATGATAGTTTAATATACATTCATCTTCCAAGTAATTTCATAAAGTTGAATTCATTATCGAAGGGTTCAGGTTTTCTTGAAGTACATACAGAATAAACATTGGATAAATAATGATTTGAAAGTTTCTATGTCAAAAACGGGAGAAAGTGTATCAGAAAAAGCCTCAGCCCTAGAAAAAACCTTGCTAGAATATGAGGATATAAAAGAAGCTTTTACTGACTAAATTAATAAGTGGTTTTAAAATAAGGAGAAAATTTCGTGAAAAAACCTTATCAATTAAAAGGAATTCTTATATTACATTTTATAGTGTTGTTACTAACTTCTTGCCAAACTCTCAAGGTTGATAGTGTGGTAGTCGATGAAAGGCAACTAGAGGAATTTTTAAAGAGAAATGATCAAAGTTTTATAGAAGTAATAGAGTTTCTGCCAACAGAGAAAAATCCATCCGATTTGATTGTAAGCTATAAAGCAGATAATGAATCTGGATATAAAAGATATGAGGTGGCATTAGTGAATTTGAGAAAGTCTTATTATGAAAAGGTTCATAGCCTATATTATACCTTTCACATTTATGAGGCTAAAACTTTGGATGATTTTACATTTATTTCAGATTTGATGTTACCAGTAGAATAGATAATTCTAGTAACAATTATGAAAGGGGAGGGTTTGAATGAGAATCCCAAGTGTTATATTATTTACATTAATGTTTTTAATTTTTTCTAGTAACACTATTTTAGCTAATGAACAAGCTGAACTTGAATGGAATGTGATTGATGTTCATAATTTGAAAGATGATGATAAGGTTATCCTTAAAGAAATTACTGAAGAATTCATGGAGATAAAAGATTTTTTTATTGTAGAAGGGAAGCTGAATTCTATTACACTAGGGGAAATATATAGGTTCACGGAGCAAAAAATGAATCCTCTTTTGGCAGAAAGAAATTATTCTACGGAATTTTTTATTGCTAGCCAAAGTTATAGATATGCATTTGATTACTCGATGAGAGGAATTAAAGATCATGTTTCTAACTATAAGATTGAAGAAATTTCAATTTATGGAGATGCAGCTATAGTGGAAGTGGAAGAATTTATAAAATACAAATATTTAGCTTATGACTATGAAGAAGATGGTTTTTCGTCACAAGTTGATAGAATATGGCTTAAATTTATTCGAAATGATGGTTGGAAAATATATGATATTTTTATGGAAGAAGCTTTATATATGGGTTCCTATAATTCTAGGAGATTTGACTTGCTATCAACAAATGATGCCAAAGAAGAAATAAAAAACAGAATAATAAATCTTGAAAAAAACCTATACTATGGGACAGATGTAAAAGGAACGCTACCAGGAGATTGGATAAAGGATAATATTGGATGGTGGTATAAGCATAAGGATGGAACCTATACCAAGAATGATTGGGAAATGATAAATGGGAAGTGGTATTATTTTGATCATGTAGGATATATGGTGACTGGATGGATTGAAGACGATTCGAATTGGTATTATTGTGACGAAGATGGAGCTGCAGTGAAAGGAATTCAATACATTGATAATCGGTGGAGCCGATTTGATTTAAATAGAAAGTGGGTAGGGTATGATGATTAGGGTAAGTAAAAAAACGTATTAAAAAAGATTTATTATAAATGAAACTTTTCATGACTTTGCCACGTCTAATTATTATAAAGACATAGGAGATGAAAAAAGTGTTAAGAATGCGCAAACTAATAGAACAAAAATTTCTTTCTGATTATGAAAAATATTATCGGCTGGCATTTTCTTATGTAAGGAATGAAAACGATGCCATGGACATCGTTCAAGAAAGTGCCTATAAGGTAATGAAAGAGTATAAGA
>CAYYVJ010000087.1:4623-8054 GCA_964475115.1 uncultured Lachnospiraceae bacterium | reverse complement strand
TTAAAGCCGATACTACTTATATAACTCTTGTTTTCCTATAAAAGGATTTGCAGGTAGTCGGTTCAAGGAGGAAACTCATGGTAATAAAAAGTACATCAATTATACCAGGAAATCAAAATATAACAGATGAAGCTAGTAAAATTTATTCTTCAAAAAAAATAGTGGAAAAAAATTTAATACTAAATAGTATAAATGCTCATTCCAAGAAAAAGGAAGCTACTTTGACTCTTTCTAAAGAAGCACTAAAACGAATGAAAGAAGAAATGGAGCAAATCAGGGAGTCCAATTCAGAAGCGAAAAAAGATATAAGTACTACAAGTAAATGTATGAGGATTGCTTCCCGCATCGTACAAGGTGATACTGTACCGGTTCAAGATATAAAATATCTTATGAAACATGATATGGAATTATATGGCCAATCTATGAAGATGCGAATACCTAAGGAAGACCCCAAGGAATGGGATAGTGAATTAAGTGATGAAGAATTGAAAGAAATAGAACAAAGTGGGTTATCAATTGGAAATATTAAAGTATTAAGCGTTAATATTATTCCTAAGGACATGTAGCCACGAAACATCTAGTCGTGGCTATATGTCTTTTCTAATCCTTTAATTTGGGATATTTAGTATGTATTAAGTTTTTACTATATAAATATTCATCCATTCTATTTTGCATTAAATATAGATTAATACAAGAATCATAAGCCTTTTTAGACTCTTCATAATTATTTAATTCATATAGAAGCTTAAATTTTAGCTCAAATAAGTCAGCTAGTTTATTAAGATAATCATGTTTTAGAGAAAAATCAATCCCTTTATTTACGTATTTCAGAGATGAGGAAATATCATTATCTTGTTCATAATTTTGGCAAAGATTATGAATAATTGTTTGGTAGAGTTTCTTTTCAAATTCAGTAGATTGATAATAGGTTAAACCTGGAATTAACTTGTTATCAATGCTGTCAATAATTTTTAGATATATAGTCGTCGCTTTCTGAGGATCATTTAGTTTATTCAAATTGCAGGAAAGACAATTTAGTAAACATAATCCAATATTGGAATAAATTTTTCCGTCAAGGTTTTCAATAGATAAAGTATCATCTTCTTCCTTTAATCCATTTATACAATAATCAATAGATACATTATATTCTTTTACATATTCAAAGTAATATAAAGCCTCATAATACAAAAGAGTCATTTTGTTTTCTCCGATTGAAAAGTCTTTTAATTTTTTCATTTCTCCCATATATACATAGAGAAGTTGCCATTCATTATTTATAATATAGCCTTCTGCCTTATCCTTATACTTCCGAGCAAGTAATGTTTCATCGCATATAAAAAGTTTATAGTATGCCTGTAGGTCGCAGTTAAAATGTTCAGAAAGACGATGGAAATAGTAAAGAGAAGGCTCAGATTCATTCTTTTCCCATCTGATATAAGTTCTTCGATCACACACATCTTTGCATGCTTCTTCTTGAGACCATCCTCTTTTTATGCGTAATGATTTTAAAAGCTCCCCAAAGTTGTTGTAATTCATAAAACTACCCCTTAAATAGACTTTAGTGACATAATAGTCACTTGCTAGAAATCCCCTTTTATTTGATAATTATAATAGATACAGTACAAATTTGCAAATATATAATATGAGAGGTGGAAATTATGAGGAAAAGGTTGTTTTTTATTCTTTTTGTAATGATATTATTCGCTAACATTAGTCAAGTGAAAGAGATGACTCATATAGCTAAATCAGCTTTGACCATGTGTAGTGGAGAAGGCAATATCGTTATTATTTTCCCAAGAGGAATTTTCGATTATGAATCAATTTTATTTGACTTGTGAGGTATCAACACGTGAAATATAATCTAATAGATTTAAATAATTTATGTAGATACTTGGAAAATAATTCATTGTTAAAAATATATAATGATGAAAAAAGTCAAATTATTTTCGAAGATTTTAATTATATTCTAACTAACATTAAATATACTAATAAAACTGTATATAGAAAAGTGAAAGATAATTTTTCTATAGGAAATAAATTTGATTCGTGTGACTATACTGAAATATTATCGTGGATAAAAGAAAAATTAAGATTAAAACCTTTAAATGATTTAAATACATTTAAAATATATTCACAAAATATTATTGATTATAACTGGAGTATATCAGATGTTTTACCGAATATTTTTTTGATACTAAAAAAATATAATAATTCAGACAAATATAATATAAAAATAAAAGGTGGATACTTACATGAATATGAAGAAACATTAGTGTTTTCAAAAGGAATATTAGAATATAGACATTATAAACTACTTGTTATAGATTTGATTATTACGGAAAGGATAAATAATACGAATTTTAATAAAAGTTTTAGTATTTCAAATGTTATAACTGAAGAAGAATTAGAAAGTATATTTATTAAATTAATTGATGAAATAACAATATGGAGACAATATGAATTTATTAATCAGGATGATTTACATAGTTTATTAGGTAATGACATTACCTGTCTTGTTTCTCCAAATGTTGCGAATAGTCTTATACATGAATCCATTGGACATTTTTCTGAAGCTGACGTTTTTAATATTGATAAAAATAATTATCAATATTTGAAAAAGATAATATTTAATAAACAATTAAATATTATTGACTATGCTCATCCGACTGGTATTCCAACACAATTTTACTATGATGATGATGGGACAGAGTGTACTGATGTAACAATTATATCGAATGGAATGATAATGGGATTATTATCAGACACTGATGAACACTTATCAGAGTATCATAAAATAGCAGGAGTTAAGCGAGGTTCTCTAGAGGGTGACTATTCAATAATTAGAATGAGAAATACAGTAGTATCACCTGGTGAATGTAAATGGGAAGAAATACTCTTTAGTATAAAAAAAGGATTGGTATTAAGCCAAATAGATAATAGTATAACAAGTTATGATGGTAATTTCCAAGTATATATTAAAGAAGCTTTTTATGTAGTTGATGGAAAAATTGAAAGAAAAATAAACGATATTTGTTTAACTAATAACGTCATAACTTTTTTAGCCTCTATAACTATGTTAGGCAATAAGTCGGAATGGGAGGTACTTATGAACTGTAACAAAGAAAATATGGTTAATTATATATCATGTTGCTCACCTCCATTCAAATGTACACTTTTTCTCAAATAATATCTTTTTAGATATTAATAAAAATTTTTTAAAGGAGGGATGATGTGAAAAAAACATTAGTTTTCAAAGTTATTTCAAGAGAAGCAGAAATGGGCTCTTTAGGTAATGCTTGTAATAATTGTTCTGTATGGGCCTAGGTAAAAGTAGTAAAAGTTTTAATAAAAGAGCTATACCTAGTGTATAGCTCTTTTATTAAAGAAGGAGGAGAATATGAGTATTACTATAAAGTGGGATATTACATATA
>CAYYVJ010000087.1:1811-4523 GCA_964475115.1 uncultured Lachnospiraceae bacterium | reverse complement strand
TGGTAAAAACGTATACAATATTATTACAAAAAATATGAAACGATTAATTAAAATAAAGAAGGAACAGGGGCGAAATGATTTAATAATTACGGTCAACACAGTTCTGAGTAAAAGAAACGTAAATAATATTGAAGATATGATAACATTCTGTATAGATCTGCAAGTTGATGAGTGGGTTTTACTTCAATTTCTCGTGCAAGGAAATGCAATAGATAACAATGAAAGTATTTCGTTTGAGGATGAATTAAAAACGATAAATTTAATTGCTGATAAATATAGCGAAATTAAAGATATTTTGCATATCGTTCCAAAGTTTACATATCCTATGGCGCAATTATATTCGGAAAAGGTTTTAAAGAAAGATTTTCCCGAGATTAGACAAATGTGTGGTGCTGGAACAAACTTTGCTTATTTAAATAATAAAGGTGAATTATATCCTTGTGATAGATATCAAACATCTATCCTTGAAATGAATAATAGCAAAGAAATTAATTTGGTTCCAAACGATTTTTGGGATATTTGGTCACTTAATGGATATTCAGATTTATTTGAAAAAAGTGAAGGAAAAGATTTATACCAAAACATTTCACCATGTAACTCCTGCAAATTTTTACAGCGACAGTGTTTTCCATGTCCAGCAATCTTGCATAATAAAAAAGAAGTGACCGGGAACAATTGTTCGTTGCTTTTGGATTTAATAAATAGGGAGGATTAAATATATGAATAAATATGTAATAAATAAGCCAGTACGAATTGCTACTAATGAAGAAGATAAATACATTTTATCTTTACCAAAAGAACAAGTTAAAATTGAAATCAATAGAAATGTATTAGAGTTTATTGAATACTTGTCAGAGAAGAGCCCATTTGATGTCTGCATTATAGATGATTTTTTATCTAAAAATGATGCCACAAATAAAGAAGATTACATTGATCTATTTCAATTATTTGTTGATGAAAGGCTTATTGTCTTAGATTAATTTTGAAAAAGGGAAGGTATGTTATGATACATAAGGCAAAGTATAGGCAGTTAATAAGTTTATTTCGTGATTTTCGGGGAAAACAAATTACTTTATTTATATTATGTGCATTATCAATAATTTTAAATATCTTACTAATATATCAAATTCAAGGTTTAGTTAATAATGCAATAGATGTAAATAAGAAAGAAATATTTTTTGATTTATTAATTAAAACAATACTGCTTGGGTTATTCACATTTATTGCAACAATAATTCAAACACAAAAATGGCATCTATTTCGACATGAATTAATTAATAGGATGCGAATAAAGATGTATAAAAGGATGCTTGAAAAGGACTCTTCTTTTTTTGATTCAACAACAACTGGAAATATAGCTTCTAGTATATTAAATGATGGGTCAGTAATAGCTGAAAGTGCAGGAATTAATATACTTATGTTTTGGCTTAATATTATGCAAATTACAATAATAATAGGTATTATGTTATATCTGAACATAGTCCTTGGCCTTGTTGTATTAGTATTAAGCTTTTTATATTATCTATTAACAAACATTTTAAATAAGGAAATGAGAAACTCATATAAAGAGGAAAGACAGGAGTTTGCCAATCTTACTCAATTCACTATTGAAAATATTAGTGCCATTTATGATATTAAAGTACTAGATAAAACATCCTATTTCTTAAATAAATTCTCAGACCTAATTTGGTTTAAGTATTTTGAAAAGATAAAGAAAGTAGTTAGTATACAAGTCAGAGTATATGCAATTAATGTTATTATGAAAGTTATATTTCCAGTTATGATAATAGCACTTGGAGTGTATTATTCATATTACGGTGATTTTTCTGTCGGTACATTGGTTATTTTTTATACCTTTATTGGGAAATTGATTGAACCTCTGAATAATTTAGCTGATTTCTATCAAGGAAAGCATATGGCTCTAGGTGCAGCAGAGCGAGTATATGATTATTTATTTGAGGAAAGCCGTCCAACACCAGAGAATAATACTTGTATTCAAAATATTGATAGCTTTACTTTGAATATTGATAATTTCAGCCGTAATGAAAAAGAAATATTACATAATTTGCATGAAACCTTAGTACCAGGAGATACCGTTCTTATTAAAGGTAAAAGTGGATGTGGAAAGACAACCTTACTTAAATTGATATGTAATCTATACGAGTTGCCCAAGGGTGAAATACTGATAAATAATATCAATATCTCTTCAATATCAAATAAATCACTATATCAAGTTGTCAAGATATTATTTCAAGAACAATTAATTCTGGAAGGCTCTATACTTGATAATTTAACTCTGGGGGATACCTTTGAGGAGGAGTATATTTGGGATATACTCCACACTATTTGCCTAGATGATTTTGTGAAAGAGTGCGGCTTAGATTATATGTTATATGAGAAAGGAAAAAATCTATCAGGTGGGCAGAGACAACGTTTATGCCTGGCAAGAATTTTGTTACGTAATCCTAAGATATTACTTTTGGATGAGGCTACAAGTGCTCTAGATGCTGATACTGAAAATAGATTACTGCAGAAACTTACTCAATATGTTCAGAAAAATAATACAATACTGATTGCTGTTTCGCATAGTAAAGCATTTGAAGCTTTTTGTAATAAGATTTGGTATTTATAATTTGATTAACCAAAGTATGTAATATTTGATGTTTCAATAAAGAGAAAAAAACCATGTAGCCATAGCTACATATAAAAACC
>CAYYVJ010000087.1:0-1711 GCA_964475115.1 uncultured Lachnospiraceae bacterium | reverse complement strand
TTTAAAGAAATGGTAGATCGTTTAGGTAAGATGGGAAGCAATTTAATCACTCATGGAATGCTTGTAGAACATGATTGGGGAAGATTGTTTATTAGAGAATTAAATGATGCTCTTGAGCGTACAAAGTCAGGAGAAGAAGAAAGCAAATTGGATGTAATAGCCAATGCAATAGGATATGCCAATCATCTTGCAAGGCATATAGGAAAAGAAGATAGGGTTGTTTATACTTATGCAGAAAAACAACTTGATAAAGAAGTAATTGAAAGTGTAAATGAGCAAACTAGACTGTTTGAAGAAGATGCTACGAAGCAAGGCATTCAAGTGCGTTATCTTAAAATGTTAGAAGAATTGGAAGAAAAGTACAATTAATCACCGAAAACAAGGGTTTATTCCTCTTGACAAGTGAAACTCAACCCTTTATAATTAGGAATAATTACAAATATAAAGAAAAACATGGATAGAGAGAGTAAGTATTCTTTCAAAGATACAGCGAGCTGGTGAAGGTGAAAGACTAGTACAAGTAGAGGAATTCTGAAAATCACTTTGGAGTTGCGTAGCTAAAAGCTTGGCAAGTAAGTTACGTCGGTTTTCCACCGTTAATAGGAACTCATATAAATGTATCTATTTATGATACAAGTATGCTGTAATAGGTGGTATAGCGAAGTTTTAACCTTCGTCCTTTTTACAAGGACGGAGGTTTTTTGTCATTTAATAGGAAAAATGGAGGAATAAAAATGTATAACAAAGTGCCTACAGATTTAAATTTTGTTGACCGTGAAAAAACGGTTGAACAGTTCTGGAAAGATAATAAAATATTTGAAAAGAGCATTGATAATAGAAAGGATGGGGACACATATACCTTTTATGATGGACCACCTACGGCAAACGGAAAACCTCATATCGGCCATGTATTAACTCGTGTTATAAAAGATATGATTCCAAGATACCATGCCATGAAAGGTAGTATGGTGCCTAGAAAAGCTGGATGGGATACCCATGGACTTCCAGTAGAGATCGAAGTAGAAAAGCTTCTTGGATTAGATGGAAAAGAGCAGATTGAAGAGTATGGTTTAGAACCATTTATTAAACATTGTAAAGAGAGTGTTTGGAAATATAAAGGAATGTGGGAGGATTTCTCTTCTACTGTTGGATTCTGGGCAGATATGGAAGATCCATATGTTACCTACGAAAATAATTTTATTGAGTCCGAATGGTGGGCTCTAAAAAAGATATGGGATAGAGGCTTGCTATATAAAGGTTATAAGATTGTGCCTTATTGTCCACGTTGTGGAACACCATTATCTAGCCATGAGGTTGCTCAAGGTTATAAAGATGTAAAAGAAAAATCTGCAATTGCAAAATTTAAAGTAAAAGGTACAGAAAATGAATATATTTTGGCATGGACCACAACTCCTTGGACGCTTCCTTCCAATGTGGCATTGTGTGTAAACCCAAGAGAAGTTTATGTAAGAGCAGAACAGGATGGTACTATTTACTACCTTGCAGAAGAACTAGTTGGATCTGTTTTAGGTGAGAATGTTAAAATCTTAAATACTTACATTGGAAAAGATTTGGAATATAAAGAATATGAACCTTTATTTAATTATGTGACCCCTGAAAAGAAGGCATACTATGTGACTTGTGCCAACTATGTTACCTTGACAGATGGTACTGGTGTAGTTCATATTGCCCCAGCATTTGGTGAAGACGA
>CAYYVJ010000086.1:4331-8370 GCA_964475115.1 uncultured Lachnospiraceae bacterium | reverse complement strand
AATAATGAGAAGGATAAAATAAAAAAGAAGGTAAGTATAAAATTAAAACTAATTGTATTTTTTTCGGCAATAATTTTCGTGGCAACTTTATCATTAGGTTTGGTGGTCCTAAAAGTGGCAAGTAATATTATCGTCGAAAAATCCAAAGGTGATTTACAAGTACTATCTGGTGAGGTGGCTAAGTTACAAGCAAGTCGTTTGGAAAATGGAGTTAGGGAATTAGAGGTATTAGCAGCAAATGATGTACTTCAGGAGATGAGCTGGTCGGAGCAAGAAAAAGTGCTGAATGATTTTAAAGAAGGTACTGGTTTTAGAGATTTAGGGATCTTAAATTTAGAGTGGAAATTGCGTTATCCTAACGGAGGTACAGGGACTCAGCTTGAAGCAGATCATCCAGTAAAAAGAATAATAGAAAAGGGTGAAGTTGCAAATGTTTTTCTTGTTAGTAAAGCAGACAATGACTTATCTTTAATCCAAGCAGTACCCATAAGAAAAAATGGTAAAGTTGTAGGAGCGATAGTCGGGCTAAGTAACGGAACGTCATTAAGTGAAAACGCTGCAGATACAGGTTATGGTACAAGTGGTTATGGATACATTATTGATAGCAAAGGAACATTTATTGGCTATAAAGATCAAAATTATGTATTAGATCAATATAATCCAATGGAAGAAGTGAAAAATGATAAAAGCTTAGTTACATTAGCGGATACAATAGGAACAATCTTAGAGAATAATCAAGGAACAGGTAGCTATTCAGTTGATAATTCAACAAGACATGTAGGATATGCGCCTATTGCAGGTACGGATTGGACCTTTGTATTAACAGCATATGAAGATGAGATGCTGAGTGCAATTTCCACTTTACGTGTTAGTATTTTGAGTATAAGTTTTACGATATTAATAATAAGTGTAATTGCAACATTTATATATGGTCATCTTATGGCAAAACCCATTATTGAGACAGCGAAGATTGCTGATCAAATTGCAAATTTAAATTTAACGGTAGACATTGATAAAAATTTACTTATAAAAAATGATGAAATCGGAATTCTTGCTCAATCTTTAAATGGAATTATTATGGGCATGAGACAGATTATCGGAGATGTTCGGGCTTCATCCGAGCAAGTTGCGTCATCATCAGAAGAGTTAACAGCAACCGCAGAACAAACAGCAGTAGCATCTCAAGAAGTAGCAAAGACGGTAGAAGAAATAGCGCATGGAGCTACGGAACAAGCTAAGAATACAGAATCAGGCTCTCTAAAAGCAATAGAGCTAGGCGATACAATGGAAATGGTACAAAAGGATATATTAAATGTAAATGACTATTCCAATAGAGTAAAGGAAGTAGTGAGTGAAGGTTTATTTGAAATTGATATGCTCAGTGAAAAAACAAAAGAAAGCACCATTGCTATTCAAGAGATTTATGATGTTATTATGAAGACCAATGAAAGCTCTCAAAAAATAGGTGAAGCAAGTAATGTGATTGAATCCATTGCAAATCAGACCAACTTGTTGTCTTTAAATGCAGCAATAGAAGCCGCTAGAGCGGGAGAGGCAGGTCGTGGTTTTGCAGTAGTGGCAGAAGAAATCAGAAGCTTGGCAGAACAATCAACGAGTTCAACAAAAACAATTTATGAGATCGTAAGTGAATTGAGAAGCAATATCATGGCTGCTGTAGAAACAATGGGGAAGGTAACAGCCATCTCCTCAGAACAAGCCAAAAGTGTAAATAATAGTAAAGATAAATATAATACAATTGAAGAAGCTATGAATTTAAATATTGATGCTGTACATAGTTTGAGTAGTTCAGCTGAAAAAATGGACAAGATGAGACAAGAAATATTAGGTGTATTGGAAAGCCTATCAGCGATTGCAGAAGAAAATGCTGCAGAGAGTGAAGAAGCATCCGCTTCCACAGAAGAACAAACAGCTTCTGTCGAAGAAATCTATGGTACAGCAGAAGTGTTAGGGGATCTTGCGAACACATTGCATAAATTGGTTACTAAATTTAAGATATAGAAATAAAGCATGAAACCTCATCGATTCTAAAAGTTGATGAGTTTTTTTGCGTTATAGTTATTTAAACTAAGATATGATAAACTATTTGTAGAACGATAAAAAATGGAGAATAAATAAAATGAAAATATTAGTTGATGCAGATGCATGTCCCGTTGTTTCTATTATTGAGAAGATTGCTAAAAAGCATAAGATTCCAGTTGTGTTACTTTGTGACACAAATCATGTATTGAACTCTGACTATAGTGAAGTCAAGGTAATTGGTGCTGGGGCAGATGCGGTTGATTTTGCCTTGGTGTATCAGTGTGAAAAGGGAGACATCGTTGTCACTCAAGATTATGGTGTGGCAGCTATGATTTTAACAAAGCAGGCAGTTGGGATACACCCAAGCGGCAAGTGGTATACCAATGAAAATATTGACTTAATGCTTATGGAGCGACACCTTGCTAAGAAAGCAAGAAATTCAAGGGAAAGATACCGTGGAAAACACCTATCTAAAAGGACAGAGGAAGATGATATAAGATTTTTGGATTCCTTTAAGGCGCTAATAGAAAAAAGAACTACAAATTAATAATCAACTATGTTATAATAGTGTTTGCATACGCAACAACGTGCAAAAGCAAACACAAAACTGTGTGAGGTGGGAACATGCTCAATGAAGAGAAAATAAGGCTTATGACAAGACTTGCAATTTATGAAAATAGAGAAGGTAAGAAAACAAAACGAATTGCGAAATATTTTAGAGGCGATTATGTGAGTTGGAATGTGATAAAGGCTGGATTGGCAGTTACTGTTGCATATCTAATATTGTTAGCGATATGGGCTGTGTATAGGATGGAAGAGCTGCTTGAGACCATTACTACACTAGACATTATGAGTCTGGGACAAAAAGCACTTCTAATTTATATTGGGGTTTTATCCGTATTTATTATACTATCTTATATTGTATATACCCTTCGATACGAAAAATCAAAAAAGAGTTTAAAGAAATTTTATAGAAACCTACGTAGACTGGAACAAGTCGGACTAGAAGGGACTAGAAAGCTAGATGAAACTGGGGGGAACAAACTATAATGATGAGTATACTAGTTTTAAAACAACAATTAAAGAACTTTTATGAGAAATTTGATATATATATTGCTTCGATTTTGAAGTTTTTAGGAGCATTTTTTTCTTTAACTTTAATTAATAGCAATATTGGATATATGGAGAGAATAAATAAATCAGCCGTAGTATTGATTGTGGCATTAATTTGTTCTTTTTTGCCGGTTGGAGGTACCGTGCTTATTTGTGCTTTGTTTGTATTAGCGCATTTTTACACCATTTCCTTAGAACTAGCATTGATTACATTGTGTATTTATATTCTAATGTTTACTTTATTCCTTAGGTTTGAGTCAAAAGAAAGTTATGCAATATTATTAACACCAATTCTCTTTTTTCTAAAAATCCCATATGCAGTTCCGCTCTTGATGGGATTAATTGGAGGCTTTTCATCTGCGATTCCAGTTAGTTTTGGTGTGGTTTTATATTATTTGATTATCTATGTAAAGAATAACGTGGCAGTACTGAGTAATTCTGATGCAGAGAATATACTTCAAAGATTTACTTTAATAATAGATAGTATTTTACACAATGATTTAATGATTATCACTGTGGTAGTTTTTTGTATTACCCTTATTGTGGTACACATTATAAAAAGACTTTCTATTGATTATTCCTGGTCAATCGCCATTGGAATCGGCGCAGCAGTAAATATTATATTTATGCTTATAGGAAGCTTTATATTAGATGTTTCAGGAACCGTAGCCTGGACTATTATTGGTACAATTATTTCGGCTGCAATCGTATATGCTCTTCAATTCTTTATATTTGCAGTAGATTATAGCAGAACAGAGCGTGTTCAGTTTGAAGATGATGAATATGTGTATTTTGTGAAGGCAGTTCCAAAAGTAAATGTAACAACTGTTCAAGTAAATGTAAAAAGAATCAATGCGCAAAGAAGTAGAAAAAGCACAAAATAATA
>CAYYVJ010000086.1:0-4231 GCA_964475115.1 uncultured Lachnospiraceae bacterium | reverse complement strand
AAAATTGGAATACCAGATATTATTGAAGTTATTATTATTTCCTTTTTAGTCTATCAGATTATGGTGTGGATCAAAAATACAAAGGCTTGGACTTTATTCAAGGGTATTGTTGTATTGCTTGGATTTACACTTATTGCGGCCATTTTCCAATTAAGTACGATTATATGGATTGCAGAGAAGACATTGGGAATCGGTGTAACGGCTGCCATTATCGTATTTCAACCAGAACTTAGAAAAGCATTGGAGCAATTAGGTCAGAAAAATATAATTTCAGGTCTTCTCCCCTTTGATGAAAATAGAAATGTAAATGAAAGATTTAGTGATTTTACCATTATGGAAATTGTGAAAGCTACCTTTGAATTGAGTAGGGAAAAAACAGGTGCTTTAATGGTAATTGAACAAAAAGTGAGTCTCCATGAATTTGAAAAAACAGGAATAAATCTAGATGCAATGATTAGTAGGCAACTACTAATTAATATTTTTGAGCATAATACACCCCTTCATGATGGAGCCATTATCATTCGAGGTAACCGAATCGTTTCTGCGACTTGTTACTTACCACTTTCAGATAGTACAGATTTGAGTAAAGAATTGGGTACTAGACATAGAGCAGGTGTAGGAATAAGTGAAGTAACAGATTCCTTGACAATCATTGTTTCAGAAGAAACGGGAAGGGTATCCATTGCATTTGGGGGACAGCTCATACGAAATATTGACGTAGAAAATTTAAAGAACAAATTAATTACCTTACAAAACAAAGTGATTGATGCAAAACGCTTTAAGTTGTGGAAAGGCAGGAAGAAGAATGAAGAATAAAATTACGAAAAATTTACTTCTAAAGATACTTTCTGTGATGATTGCGTTTGTTCTTTGGCTAATTGTAGTAAATATTAATGATCCCGTAAGGACAGTAACTATTTATAATATACCGATCGATATACTAAATGAAGGGAAAGTAACCTCCATTGGATTGGGGCAAGTTTATGATGTGGAATCTCCGACGAACGGAACAGCTATGGCTGTAGTTACAGGAGTTCGTTCGATTGTAGATAATTTGAAGCCTTCAGACTTTAAAGCAACAGCAGACTTTGCAGATGTATCTTCTGTGGGTGCAATTCCTGTAGAAATCGTATCTAAAACCTACGGGGAACGTATTACCATTACCCGAAAAACAGAGCGAATGAGAATCAACATAGAAAGCCTAGCTTCTAAAACATATGAAGTGGATTTGCTAGCAACAGGAACACCAGCAAATGGTTCTACCGTTGGGGATATGATAGCATCTCCGAATGTAGTTAAAATTAAAGCGCCAGTGTCAATAATAGAACAAATTGCTAGAGTAGTTGTAGAAGCCGATGTAAATGGAATGTCTACAAATATTTCAGATAAAGCAGATTTGCTTCTTTATGATGTAAATAATAACTTGATTGAGTATGAAAACAATAAGAACATAACGATTAGTTCTTCTCAAATACAGATTGCTGTTACTATGTTAAAAACAAAAGAAGTTGCTTTTAATTTTGCGACGAGTGGTGAAGTAGCAGAAGGATATCGTTTTACAGGCATTGATTATAAACCTGGAACTATTTTTGTAAAAGGATTGAATAAAGACCTAGCATCTATCACAGAAATAACACTTCCTGTTACAGAGCAATTACTAGATATAACAGGTGCTACATCGAATATAGAAAGGGAAGTGGATATTAGTAATTATTTACCAAAAGGTGTCGAATTATTAAATGGAAATGAGCATAAAATACTTATCATCTTGAAGGTGGAACCTTTAAGAACGAAAAACATAGAAGTAGATTTAAATAGAATCTTATTAGATAAAATGGTAGAAGGAAAACATGCAACTTATGACATGGAAGAGAACCCAAATGCTACCTTTATTGGTTTGGCATCTGTACTTGAAATGATTACATTAGATAGCATATTACCTACAGTAGATATGACAGGTTTGGAAAATGGAACCCATCAACTTAATGTTGTATTTGATTTGCCAAGTGGAGTAAGCTTACTTCAACCTATTTCAGTAACTGTTGTCTTAACAGATGAAAAAGTAGAGACAGAAGGAAATACAGAGGAGACTACAACAATCTCTGAAACTGAGACCATATCCCAGGGAAGTACTGGAGTACAAGGAACGACTGCGGTAGAAGTAGAAGATGTGATCAATCAAAACACGACTGCAACTTCTTCAGGTGAAAATCAAACGACTACTGGGGAAACTATTATAGGAAATTAATTTAGAATTTTGGAGGGAAAAGAATGGTAAGCAAAAAAGTAACCATAAAAAATCCCACTGGTTTACATTTAAGACCAGCTGGAATATTGTGTAAAGAAGCAATGAAGTATAAATCAAAAATAAATTTCATTTTTAAATCCAACACTGCAAATGCAAAAAGCGTATTAAGCGTATTGGGAGCATTGGTAAAGTCAGGCGATGAATTAGAATTCGTTTGTGAAGGCGAAGATGAAGTAGAGGCATTAGAAGCTATTATAGCCTGTGTAGAGAGTGGGCTAGGAGAATAATGTGAAAAATGAATTTTTCACATAGCAATATGTGCTATTGCACAAAGTTGCGTTCAGAGAATAGAATAAATAAAATTAAGGGAGATAAAATCAAGTATGGGTAAATATTTTGGAACTGATGGTTTTCGCGGTGAGGCAAATGTAAATTTAACAGTAGAACATGCTTATAAAGTAGGTAGATATTTAGGTTGGTACTACAATAAAGACCATAAAGCTAAAATAGTGATTGGAAAAGATACAAGAAGAAGTAGCTATATGTTTGAATACTCTTTGGTTGCTGGATTAACAGCATCAGGAGCTGACGTATATTTATTGCATGTAACCACTACTCCAAGTGTTTCTTATGTAGTTCGAACAGAAGGATTTGATTGTGGTATTATGATTTCTGCTAGTCATAACCCATTCTATGATAATGGTATTAAAGTAATAAATGGTAGTGGACAAAAAATAGAATCTACAATTGAGGATATGATTGAGGACTACATTGATGGAGTATCACCTGAACTTCCTTTGGCAACAAGAGAAGATATCGGTAGAACCATCGATTATTCTGTAGGAAGAAATCGATATATTGGATATTTAATATCCATAGCAACTCGTTCCTTCAAAGATAAAAAAGTGGGATTGGATTGTTCCAATGGTAGTGCTTCCTCTATTGCAAAAAATGTATTTGATGCCTTAGGCGCAAAGACTTATGTAATACATAACGAGCCAAATGGAGTAAATATTAATTTAAACTGTGGCTCTACACATATAGGAAACATGCAAAAATTTGTTGTAGAAAATAATTTAGATGTAGGATTTGCTTATGATGGTGATGCAGATCGTTGTATCGCAGTAGATGAAAAGGGAACCGTAATAGATGGAGACTTAATCTTGTACATATGCGGAAGATATATGAAGGAGCAAGGTCAGCTTCCTCAGGATACAGTAGTAACAACGATTATGTCTAATATCGGTTTATATAAAGCCTTCAATCAAGCAGGAATAAAGTATGAAACGACAGCAGTTGGAGATAAATATGTAACTGAAAATATGTTGACCAATGGTTTTGCTCTAGGTGGTGAACAGTCTGGACATATTATATTTAGTAAGCACACGACTACGGGTGATGGAATCTTAACTTCTCTAAAGGTAATGGAAGCAATGCTTGAGCAAAAGCAAACCTTATCTAATCTTACCCGCCCAGTGACGATTTTCCCTCAATTATTAGTAAATGTAAGAGTGAAAGACATAAAGATAGCTTTAGAAGATGCAGATGTAAAAGCTGAAATTGAAAAAGTTAGAACAGAACTTGGAGATACTGGAAGAATCTTGGTAAGAGCAAGTGGAACGGAACCTCTTATAAGAGTTATGGTAGAAGCTGAAACAGATGAACTATGCAAAAAGTATGTGGATTATGTGGTGTCCATGTTAAAGAAGAAAGGTTATGAGCAGGGCTAAAATATGAAAGCTACGGTAGATGTAATTATTCCGGTGTATAAGCCGGACTATAAATTGAAAGAATTGTTGATAAGTCTCCAAAATCAAGAATATCCTGTGCATAAGATTATAATTATCAATACGGACAAACGATATTTTAAAGATTCTGAATACAGTCGTATCAACAATCTTACCGTACGCCATATAGAAAAAGACAACTTTGATCATGGTGGAACTAGAAGACAGGCAGCAGCCCTGTCTTCGGCTGATTTTA
>CAYYVJ010000085.1:0-8441 GCA_964475115.1 uncultured Lachnospiraceae bacterium | reverse complement strand
GAAAAGCTAAATGAGAAAGATGGAATATATAGTACCATAAATGATATTCAACTTCCAACAACAAGGAATTTTGGCGTAGACGGAAAATATTTTCCTATTACCATTATAAGTAGTGACAATAGTACCATGGTTGCACCAGATGTGGCCAATGCCGCCCGTGTTACAGTGTATCGTCCACCAGTAGGTGATTCTGCTAAAACAGTTACACTCACCGTTTCCATAACTGATTTAGCGCAAGGCGTATCTGCGTCCAAGAAGTTTACTATTCAAGTGATTCCTCTTGAACAGGCGGAAATAAATGATGCACTGGAATTGATGGATCGGGTTAAAACTGAATATTTTGACGGTTTAAACGAAGGGAAATATGTGGATGAATTTTCCATTACAGGAGGATTGCATTCCTTCCAAGAAGCAGTCTGGAATGACTCTAAGAGTGGATTGCGTTGGATTTACAATTCGAAGGAAACAAGCAGGAGTGGAATTATTGCAGATGAACTTGATAATTGGGCAGAACAAGAGGCTTGGAGGGCATTTCGTTCCAGTGATATGACTGTTCTTGACCATGAAACACTTAATTATGTGGCACAGCCTGCTGAGGATACCTTTGTACGCATTAACAGTATGTTAACCCATGAAGTGTATGGGAAATATGCTGGTATGCCAGGGTATGAGGGTTTCGAACAGCTTTATAAGCAACCAGTGTCTGTTTATGTTATGGTAGAAGGTAAAAATCACCCATATCGAACTAGGGAAGAGTTAAATCAGATGCTTGAAGAGGCCATTGTCCAGATTAGCACTCCTATCACTGTTGGGTTTACATTATTTGGAAGTAAACCACAGCCTATGATAATGATGCGAACTATGTCCGTTCAAGTTCAAGCATCTTCTTTAGGGGATACAGTGGTTGAAGCTACTGTAGATAAGCTTGAGGCAGGGACAACCGTATTTGGTCTCTTTAGAAAGGTACTTGCAGAGCAGGGATATACTTATAAAGCAATTGGAAGCTATGTGAAATCAGTCACCGATGCAGATGGTAATACTTTATCTGAACGTGATGGTGGTCCAAATTCAGGCTGGATTTATACGGTAAATGGCAAAATGCCTAGCATATATATGAATGGGTATTCTTTGAAGGAAGGTGACGAAGTTGTTGTGCGTTTTACCAACGACTATACCCAAGAAGGTGATTTTAACATGGGAGATGGCAACACAGGAGAAGACGGCACTGGAGGTGGCAGCGCAGGAGAAGGCAGTACTGAAAGTGGCAGTGACAACAATCACAGTGACAATAGCCCAGATGGCAATGCTAAGACTGAAATAGAAACTCCAAAGAATGAAAAGACCGATTTAAACAATGAGATTGATGATGTCCTGAAAAAATTGACTGAGGAACACACAAAAACAATTGATGAATCGACAGAAACCTTGACAAGGGAAGAGAAGCAAAAAACTCTGGATGAAATTGACCGTATTTACAACGAGGCTGTGGAGAAAATCCAGGAGGCAGATACCAATGAAGTTGTAACTGCCACAGAGGATAAAGCGGTTGACGATTTAGCTTCTGTGTTAATTGAGGTAGATGGGGGTACTTCATCAACGACATCCAATAGAGATGAAACTACCAAAAGTCCATTAATCCTTATTTCCGCAGTTCTGGCATTGATAGCAGTTTTTGGTACTGCGTTGGTATGGATTCGCAAGAAAAAAAACAATAAAGATAACCGCTAACACAGACACAACCTCAATATTGCAACAACGGTGGTGGTAGTGGTAGTTCTCATTTTCATACTGTTCATCGGCTGACGTAGGTCAACATTCGCAAGCTGATGGACGAGTATGGAAAGAATTCTTATTGACAGAAATTGATTTGCTCGTATTTGCAGCACCAGCACAGATGAAATCTTTACTTGATCATTTATGCGTTCATTGGATGGTGCATAGACCCGATGAATATGCCACGAAAGGGTATTAAAGTTAGATTACTCTTTGCAATTACAAAAAATGATGCATCAAGGGCTAGCAAGAAAAGAGGAGGTATTATCAGCTGATAATAGGTATTGGGTTGACAAGGACTGGATAAAGATATAGCAATTGTCAACACCCTTTTTATCTGAGCATCAATCGAATGATCATATCATATCCAGTTCTCATATTTCCTCTACCATCCCTGTTACTGGTAGACAGGTAGATGGATCCATCTTGACTTTCAATCACTTCGCGCAGCCTTCCATATTGATTCCATAGCCAAGTTTCAATTTGGGTAACTCCTGTTCCCTCTCTATTTAACGTAAATGAAAGTAACTGACTACCTAACAAAGTAGCTGCTAGTAGTTTTCCCGACCATGGGCCTTTGGTTACAAAAGCGATTCCAGAAGGTGCCCAGGTATCTCCACCACTAGAGATTAATGGCTTTATAAAATTTTCATTGGCAGATTCCTCGTCCCCTTCAACAACTGGCCATCCATAATTGGCTCCAGCTAGTATTAGGTTAATCTCATCATTAGCCATTTGCCCGTGTTCAGAAGCATATAGCTGATTCTCTTGACTCCACGCTAAACCTTGTGGATTCCTTAATCCATAACAATAAACCAAGGAATTTGGAAATGGATTATCACTAGGAACACTTCCATCTAATTCAAGACGTAGTATTTTCCCTGCCAAACTTGATAAGTCTTGAGACAGATCACGATTACCTGTATCTCCTGTGGATACATATATCTTATTATCAGGTCCTATCTTAATTCTTCCTCCATTATGTGTTTGTCCTCCAGGAATCTGATCAAGAATTGTGCCATCAATTCTTGCACTATTTCCTTCTTCCACTAACCGGTCAACACGATTATAAAGTTTTCCTCCTTCTGTGTAGGAATACATGATATAGAGATAGTGATTTTGTGAAAAATTAGGGTCTAAAGCATTTCCATGACTTATTTGGCCCTGGTTGCATAATAATTATTGACAAAACTTCACCTTTAAAGTATATTAGTAATTACTAATGAACTTGAAAGGTGAAGTTATATGCAAAGAAAAAAGAAGACAGCTTTTGTATCGGAAGAATGCGTGGCATGTGGTAGCTGCGTAAAGGTATGCCCCTTGAAGGCGATTACCATATACAAAGGAGTATATGCCCAGGTGGATGAAAACAGATGTGTAGGCTGTGGGAAATGTGCAAGTGCCTGTCCAGCACAAGTTATTACTATTGATTTTAAGGAGGATATAAATGAAAAAGAAAAAGCAATGGCATGAGTATTTGTGGATTGCCTCCTCTGTATATCTTGCTTTGGGATTTTTTAACATCCTATTTGCTTGGCTAGGGCTTATTTGTTTTATAGTGCCTCTTTTAATAGCTATAATAAAAGGAAATAAGTCCTATTGTAATATCTATTGTGGAAGAGGGCAATTGTTTGAATTGATTGGTGGACGATTTGGTGTGTCACGGAAGAAAAATCCTCCACGTTTTTTACGATCAAAATGGTTTCGATATGGTTTTTTGACCTTTTTTATGACAATGTTTTTTATGATGATTTACTCAACTTATCTAGTTTTTTCAGGAGCAGATTTAAAGGAAGTAGTAACACTTCTGTGGGTTTTTAAGTTACCTTGGAATTGGGTAAATACATCCTTTGTTTCTCCTTGGGTGGCAAAGTTTGCCTTTGGGTTTTATGGTGTAATGCTTACTTCTACGGTATTAGGTTTTATAACCATGTTTGCTTTTAAACCACGTTCATGGTGTGTGTATTGTCCTATGGGGACCATGACACAAACAATTTGTAAATATAAAATACGGAAGGAACATAATAATGGAAGAAGACGCGAAAAGGATAGCAGAACTGCTTAAAGTTTTAGCAAATGAAAATAGGTTGCTTATATTGTGTGAGTTAATAGAGGGACCTAAAACGGTAAGTAATCTTGCCGAAAAAATCACAAATGTTACTCAATCAGCACTTTCCCAACATTTAGGGATATTGAAAGCACATCGTATTCTGGATTTTCAAAAAAAGGGTCAAAGTATTACCTATTCGATTGCTGATCATAGGGTTGAAGAAGTTATCTCTGTGTTGAAAAAACATTATTGTAAAAAGTTATAGATTTGTTGTGTTGAGTTTTAAAACAATTAATATTATTCATAAAATCTATTTGACATTATAAAATATAACTACTATAATAGTTTGAATAACATACTTTTCATACTGACATAGTAGGAAATGGAAATTTAGAGGAGGAACTACATGGATAATATTAATTTTGACGAGATACATAATCGAATAGATACTAATTCATTAAAATGGGATGGATATGGAAATAAATATCCAGGATTAGATGCCAGGGGATGTATTCCTATGTGGGTTGCAGATTCTGACTTTAAGGCTCCACAAGAGGTAATTGAGGCCCTTGTAGAAGCGGCCAAGTTTGGTATCTATGGATATTCTAATGGTGCAAGCATAGCATTTAATCAATCTATTATTAATTGGATAGAAAAAAGACATGGTTGGAGTATTGAGGAAAATTGGATTGTTCCTACAGAAGGGATTGTTGCTTCTATTGCTCATACAATACAAGCATTTACAAACGAAGGAGATAAGGTTATTATTCAACCACCAGTATACTATCCTTTTAAAAATACCATAGAGAATAATAAAAGAGAAGTAGTTCTAAATCCTTTAATATATGATGGAGAGAAATATGAAATTGATTTTGAAGACTTTGAAAGAAAGGTTTCTGATCCTAACTGTAAGCTCTTTATTTTTTGTAGTCCTCATAATCCTGTCGGAAAAGTTTGGAGAGAAGAAGAGTTAAAAAGAATTATTGATCTATGTTTAAAGTATGATGTTCTAATTTATTCTGATGAAATTCACTCAGATTTAATTTATAAGGGATACAGACATTTTCCCACTGGAAAAGTAAATACAGATATACATTCCCACTTAATATCTGCTTTTGCTCCTACTAAAACCTTTAATCTGGCAGGAATTAAAGGTTCAGCAATTATAATACCTAATGAAAAAATAAGAAAAAAATATAGGAAGCAGTTAATTAAGAATGAAGCTTTAGGTCTTAGCATATTTGGTTATGCCGGTATAGTTGCTTCTTATACACATGGTGAGCAATATCTAAAAGTTTTTTTAGAGTATGTTTGGGGAAATATTGAATATTTCACAAAATATATTGAAAAGAATTTACCAGAGATAAAAGTAATAGATCCAGAAGGCACTTATTTATTATGGGTCGATTTTAATGGTACTGGATTATCTCCAAATGAAATAGACAAAACAATGATTGAAAAGGCTAAGGTGGCAGTTGACTTAGGTAGATGGTTTGGTGAAGAAGGAGCAGGATTTCTAAGATTTAACCTTGCATGTCCAAGGTCAACGGTAGAAAAGGCGTTAGAACAAATAAAAGATGTTTTTGCATAAGAGTTTCGCAAGCGAGACTCTTTTTTTCATTGAATTAGAAAATATAAAAAAGGATTTTACCAGTTTGTGTAGAATAAGTAGTATAGGAGCATTAATAAAGTCTAAAGGATAGGTGAGGGTATGAATATCAGAGAAAAGCAAGAATTGTGGGAAACTGAATATTTTAGTCCATATGCATCTTTAAGTAAAGAATCAAAAGGTAGAGATAGATTTGAAGAACCATGTGACATTAGAACTGTTTATCAAAGAGATCGTGATAGAATTCTGCACTGCAAGGCCTTTCGTAGATTAAAACATAAGACTCAAGTGTTTTTAGCACCAGAAGGTGACCATTATAGAACCAGGTTAACACATACATTGGAAGTTTCTCAGATAGCTAGGACCATTGCAAAAGCCTTAAGATTAAATGAAGATTTAACAGAAGCGATTGCACTTGGCCATGATTTGGGTCATACTCCTTTTGGACATGCTGGAGAAGATGCTTTAAATTCAGTATATGAAAAAGGATTTCGACATTATGAACAGAGTGTTCGTGTAGTAGAGTTTTTGGAAAAAAGAGGAGAAGGATTAAATCTAACTAAAGAAGTAAGAGACGGAATGTTAAATCATAAGACATCAGGAAGTCCTTCCACCTTAGAAGGAAAAGTAGTAAGGATAGCGGATAAGATTGCTTATATTAACCATGATATTGATGATGCTATCAGAGGAAATATTTTGCCAGAAGATAGTTTGCCAAAAGAATATACTGTCATTTTGGGAAGTACTGTAAAAAAACGATTTGATACTATGATTCATGATATCGTAAATCAAAGCGAGGGTAAAGCTGATATTATTATGTCAAAAGAAATAGCAGAAGCTATGGCTGGAATTCGTCAATTTATGTTTCAATATGTTTATACCAATCCCCTTGCAAAGGGAGAAGAGGTAAAAGCAAAAAAAATGTTAATTGAATTATATCATTACTATTTAGAAAACATTGACAAGCTCCCTCAGGAGTATACATATATGATTGAGAATAAAGGACAAACGAAAGAAAGAGTAGTTTGTGATTATATTGCAGGAATGAGTGATGGATTTTCCATTAGTAAATTCCAAGAAATTTTTGTACCAAAAGCATGGAAATTGTAAAAGGAAAGAGGAGTTACCATGTATTATTCGGAAGATTTAGTCGAAGAAATTCGAATGAGAAATGATATTGTTGAAGTAGTATCAAGCTATGTAAAATTACAAAGAAAAGGAAGTTCTCATTTTGGACTTTGTCCATTTCATAATGAAAAATCTCCTTCTTTTTCGGTAACACCTAGTAAGCAGATGTATTATTGCTTTGGGTGTGGAGCAGGTGGAAATGTATTTACCTTTTTAATGGAATATGAGAACTTTACTTTTCAAGAAGCACTCCAGTCCCTTGCGAAACGAGGGGGAGTAGAGCTGCCAGAGGAAGAAGCTTTTTCACCTGAGGCAAAACGCCAGTCAGACCTTAAATCTTCTTTATTAGAACTGCAAAAAGAAGCCGCTAAATATTTCTATTATCAATTGCGAAGTGAGAAGGGGAAAAAAGCATTAGAATACCTTCTTGGAAGAGGAATGACAGATGAAACCATAAAAAAGTTTGGATTAGGATATTCTAATAAAACTAGTGATGACTTATATTTGTATCTAAAGCAAAAAGGTTATAGTGATAATTTATTAAAAGAGTCAGGATTGGTTTCGGTAGAAGAAAGAGGGAATTACGATAAGTTTTGGAATCGAGTCATGTTTCCTATCATGGATGCACATAATAAAGTGATTGGCTTTGGTGGTCGAGTAATGGGAGAGGGTTCGCCAAAGTATTTAAACTCTCCTGAGACAAAGATTTTTGATAAAAGTCGAAATCTTTATGGAATGAATATTGCTAGAAGTTCTAGAAAACCTTATCTTATTATTTGTGAGGGTTACACAGATGTCATTGGTATGCATCAAGCAGGATTTACAAATGCAGTTGCTTCTTTAGGAACAGCATTTACGGTGCAACATGCAAGCTTATTAAAGAGATATACACCAGAAGTATTGCTGGCATTTGATAGTGATGGAGCTGGGGTGAAAGCGATTTTGAGAGCCCTTCCTATTATGAAAGAAGCAGGACTTACAACCAAAGTAATTAATTTAAAACCATATAAGGATCCTGATGAGTTTATTAAAAATTTGGGAGCAGAGGAGTTTGAAGAAAGAATTTCTAGTGCTACAAATAGTTTTCTCTTTGAGATTGAGATATTAAGCCGGGATTATAACATGGAAGATCCCCAGGAGAAAACGAATTTTCATAAAGAAATAGCAAGGCGATTGCTCCAGTTCCCAATAGAATTAGAGCGAAATAACTATATTGAAGCCATAGCTGCAAAATATTTTATTAATTATGATAATTTAGTTAGTTTAGTAAATTCTTTTGGTTACAGTATAGGTGGACAAACGATAGAGAAGAAAAAGACAAGTAGTAATTCTTCTAACTTTAAAAGGTCAGGAAAGGCAAATGGAAATCAGTATTCACAAAAGCTTTTGTTAACTTGGTTAATTGAAGATACAAGTCTTTTTGAAAAGTTGAAAGGGATTATTTCACCAAGAGATTTCACAGAAGAGTTATATCATACAGTTGCAAAATTATTATTTGCTCAGTATGAAGCGGAAAAAAAAGTGAATCCGGCTAAAATAATTAATCACTTTTCTACAGAAGAGGAACATAAAGAAGTAGCAGCTCTTTTCAATACGTCTTTGCAGGAAGAACTAACTCCAGCTGATCGAGAAAGGGCAATAAATGATACTGTTAAAAAAGTAAAGATACATTGGTGCGAATACGCCAGCAATAATGTAGTGGACATAGCAGAATTGATGGAAATCACTCAAATTAAGAGGAGTATACAAGATTTGCATATTTCTATTAATTAAAGGATAGAATAAAAACAAGCTGTGGAAGGATGGACGCAAAATGGATGAAAATGCAGTAAAATTTGGAGAAAAACTAAAAGAACTACTTACTATGGCTAGAAACAAGAA
>CAYYVJ010000084.1:0-8531 GCA_964475115.1 uncultured Lachnospiraceae bacterium | reverse complement strand
CTTTAGCAGAGACTTCTTTTGTAATATCATCAATTGTAGGTCCTAAGCCACCTGATAAAATAACAACATCCGACCTAAATAAGGCAAAAGCAAGAGTTGACTTTAATCTATCCTCATTATCTCCTACTACCGATTGATAATAAGAATCAAGACCAAGTTTCGCACATTGTTCTGCTAGATAGCTAGCATTTGTATTAACAATATTTCCAAGTAACAGTTCGGTTCCTACTGATATGAGCTCTACAACCACTAGCGAATGCCTCCCTCTTGTAACACGGATTTATTTTTAATAAGATAATCTACCAAAGAAACAATTGTTAAAATTAAAGCCACATAAATTAAAACTGTTTCTAAAATTTCAAATCCATTCAGTTGAATATCTGCAATCAAAACAATGGTCATAGCCATTTGAAATACAGTCTTTAACTTTCCATAGTAACTGGCAGCTATTACTATTCCTTTATCAGAAGCAATTAAACGAAAGCCACTAATAATAAATTCACGACTAATGATAACCACTACAATCCATGCCGGAAGTGAACCTATCTCTACAAAGCAAATAAGCGCTGAACAAACCAATAACTTATCAGCTAAAGGGTCCATAAATTTTCCGAAATTTGTAATTAATTTATATTTTCTAGCAATATGTCCATCTAACAAATCTGTCAAACTGGCAACAACAAAAATTGCCAATGCAATATACTTGCTCCCTGGAGTGAAATCAGTTAGCATAAAAAACAAAAAGAATGGTATCATACAAACTCTTAAAATCGTTAATTTATTTGGCAAATTCATGTTCTATCTCTCCAATCAAATCATATTCTACAGCGCCTGTTATCTTAACCTTTACAAACTCACCTGATAATAATTCTCTATCCGTATTTACAAATACATTTCCATCTACATTTGGTGCATCCATGTAACTTCTACCCATATAAGCATTCTCATCTGCTATTTTACCCTCAATAAGGACATCTAATACTCTTCCAACCATTTGTTCTGCATGCTCAAAAGCAATCTCTTGTTGAAGCTCCATAACCTCATCGCGTCGATTATTTTTCACTTCATCTTCTACTTGCTCTTCCATCAAAGCTGCAGGAGTATCTTCTTCTTTGGAATAAGCAAAAACCCCTAAACGTTCAAATTCCATTTCATCCACAAAATCTAAAAGAACTTCATGATGTTCTTTTGTCTCTCCAGGAAAACCTGAAATCAAAGTTGTACGCAATGCAATATCTGGGATTTCTTTTCTTAACTTCCCTATGATATTTTCTAATTGCTCTTTATTTGTACGTCTTCCCATTCTTTTTAAAATCATATCATCAGCATGCTGTATTGGCATATCTAGATAATGGCAAATCTTAGGTTCTGTTTTTATTGTTTCTATTAATTCATCTGTTATTTCTTCAGGATAGCAATATAGAATACGGATCCATTCTATACCATCTACTTTGCATAATTCACGAAGTAGCATTGGAAGGCGTTTTTCTCCATATATATCTTCTCCATAAAGGGTAGTTTCCTGAGCAACCAGTAGTAATTCTTTAATTCCTTTGCCAGATAGTTCTTTCGCTTCTCTTATAAGATCTTCCATTGGAACACTTCTATAGGAACCCCTTATTTTAGGTATAATACAATAAGTACAATGTTTATCGCATCCTTCTGCGATTTTTAAGTAAGAATACCATCCACCTGTAGTCAAGACACGACCATCATGCTTTTCTGTCACGGCACTGATATCATCAAAACTTTGTGGTTTTTTACCACCCAATGCGTCATTCACAACACTTACGATATTATCACAAGATGTTGTCCCTAAAATACCATCTATCTCAGGAATTTCATTTAAAATTTCATCTTTATATCTTTGAGCTAGGCATCCTGTAACGATTAAAGCTTTACAATTAGCTTTCTTTTTATATTCCGCCATCTCAAGGATCATATTAATACTTTCTTCTTTAGCATCTTGAATAAAACTACAGGTATTTACTACAATAACCTCCGCCTCATTCTCATCATCTGTAAAAGTATAACCTTCTCTATTTAATAAACCAAGCATTACTTCACTATCAACCAAGTTCTTATCACAACCCAGGGATACAAACAATATTTTCATTTCAAACTCCTTTATATTTAAAATCTAACCTTATATGTTAGAAAAATTTACATAAAGCAAAAAGAGGAACCAAAAGGTTCCTAATATTACTCTTCTTCCATGTTGTCGTCACCAACAATTTTAACTTTACCACTGTACAGTTCTTCAATAGCAAGAGAAAGTGGTTTCTTTAATACGTTTTCTACTAAAGGTTCTTCCCCTTCAATAATCTGTCTTGCTCTCTTAGATGTTGCAATCACGATAGAATATCTGCTTTGTACTACCGGCTGTTCTCCTGGTTCTACCTCACTATTAACAACTTCCATTAAATCTGTATAAGATGGATGTAACATATTTTATTCTCCTTTCGAAAAAAGCTCAAATTCATATCTTATATTTTTAAGAAACTCTGAATTTCTAAATGTTCTATGGTGTTCACTTTGGATAATTGAATGTACTTCATTCACACATTCGTTGATCGCGTTATTTACAAGAATATAGTCATATTTATCAACGAATTCCACTTCTTCACACGCTCTTCTTAATCTAGCTTTTACAGTCGCAATATCTTCCGTGCCTCTGTCCACTAATCGTGTTTTTAAGGTATCTACACTTGGTGGTGTTAAGAATAAAAGTAAAGTATCTGGATACTTGCTCTTAATTTGCAATGCACCCTGAATTTCTATCTCCAAAATTACATCTTTTCCTAAATCTAATTGCTCATTTACATATTTTTTTGGTGTTCCATAATAATTGTTTACATACTTAGCATGTTCAATAAATTCACCGTCATTAATCATTTCTTCAAATTCATCACGTGATTTAAAGAAATATTCCTTCCCATTCACTTCTCCTGGTCTAGGAGCTCTCGTGGTAGCAGACACGGATAAAGAATAATTATCATATCGGCTTAATAATTCTTTCATTACAGTTCCTTTACCAGAACCTGCAAACCCAGAAACTACTACTAAAATCCCCTTTTTATTCATTGCCTTCTCCTTTTAAAACGGTACCATTTGTAGGTTCCATAATGTCTTGAAAACGCCCCGCAATGGTCTCTGGTAAAAGTGCCGACAAAATCACATGCTTATCTGTAACAATGATCGCTTTTGTCTTTCGTCCTTGAGTAGCATCTATAGCAGTACCATTATCCTTACAACTTTGTACTAATCTTTTGGATGGAGCAGAATCCGGGCTGATAACAGCCACGATTTTATGAGAATTTACCACATTCCCATATCCGATATTGATTAACATTACCTCAATCCTCTTTCATAACTTTATCTGATTCTATAGAATCATTCTATGTTTTGAATCTGTTCTCTCACTTTTTCAATTTCAGTTTTAAGTTCAATCGCATGATTAGTAACACCTAAGTCTCCAGATTTAGATAATATAGTATTTGCTTCTCGATTCATCTCTTGTACAATAAAATCAAGTTTTCTGCCTACATTGTTATCTTCTTCCTTAAGAGTAATTTTTACACTTTCTATATGGCTTTTCAAACGTACGATTTCTTCATCAACACTGATTTTGTCTGCATACATAACCACTTCTGTGGCTATTCTAGAATCATCAATTTGATTGCCTGCCAAAAGTTCCTTTACCTTGTTCTCAATTCTAGCGCGATATTCACTTACTAATATAGGATAACGTTCTACAATATAACTCACATGGTCTGACATGTTTTCTAACTTATCTAACATATCATTTTTAAGACTTTCACCTTCTAATTCTCTCGTTTCAACAAACTTCTTACATGCTAATACAAGTGCCTCTTCCAGCAAATTCCACAAGGTTTCTTCATCAACTGTCTGTTCTTCCATTGTAAACACTTCTGGAAGTCTTACAAAACTCGAAACACGAATGTCATTCGTTATCTGAAATTGTTCTTCTATTTCCTTGAAATACCCCATATATTCTGCGGCAAGTTCTTTGTTATATTTCAGGGAAAGTACATTTTCTGTAAAGTCTTCATAGCTAATGTAAAGATCAACTTTACCTCTCTGAATATACTTCTTCAATGTACTTCGAATACTCGCTTCAAAGAAATTAAGCTTTTTAGGCATTCTGATATTTATATCTAAATATCTATGATTTACAGATTTGATCTCTACTGTTATTTTACGTTGGCTATCAAAGACCTCTCCCCTGCCAAAGCCTGTCATACTTTTTAACATAACATTATCCACCATTCTTTTTATCGTAACCTCAATTATAAGGCATTTATATGCTCAAGTCAAACAAAAGAAGTATGATTTTTTCAATTTGTCTGCTATAATAATCTTTACACTAGGATATCATGAAGTAACGATTCATGATTGACATTTATAGAAATACACTTGTAAGAAGTATTTCTGCTTCATTATTTCGAAAGGAGACAATTATGGCTTTAGATGGAATTGTCGTATCAAATATTGTTTATGAACTGAATCAAAAACTAACAGATGGTAGAATTTCTAAAATCGCTCAGCCCGAACAAGATGAACTATTATTAACTATAAAAAGCAACAAAGAACAATATAGGCTTCTAATTTCTGCGAATGCTTCTCTTCCCTTTATTTATTTAACAAAAGAAAATAAAGTCAGCCCAATGACAGCACCTAACTTTTGCATGCTTTTACGCAAACATATCAATGGCGGAAGAATTCTTAGAATTTACCAACCAAGCTTAGAACGTGTTGTTCATATTGAGATTGAACATCTAAATGAATTAGGAGATTTATGTAAGAAGATACTGACTATAGAATTAATGGGAAAACATAGTAACATCATATTTCGTGAAAACGATTTAATAATTGATAGTATTAAACACGTTTCTGCCCAAACCAGCTCAGTTCGAGAGGTGTTACCTGGAAGAAAATATTTTATTACAATGACTCAAGAAAAATCAAACCCGTTTTTGATCACAGAGAATGAGTTCATGGAAAAAGTATGCAAAATAGCCCTACCTGCAGCAAAGGCTCTTTATACTTCATTGACAGGTATCAGCCCTTTAATTGCAGAAGAACTATGTTATAAAGCATCTATAGACTCTTCTATCCCTATTAATTCCTTGGATCAATTAGAACAAGTACACCTATATCATATTTTTAAACATTTAATGGAGGAGGTATCCTCTCATGAATTTTCACCTAATATTATTTATAAAAATGAAGAACCTTTGGATTTCTCTAGTTTACGCTTAAATCTCTACGAAACTATGATTACAAAAGAATATGAAAGCATTACTACTCTTTTAGAAGATTATTATGCTACAAAAAATGCCTTTACTAGAATACGACAAAGATCGGCTGATTTAAGGCGTATTGTTCAGAGTGCATTAGAACGTAATCAGAAAAAATATGATTTGCAGTTAAAACAACTTAAAGACACCGAAAAAAGAGACAAATATAAAGTGTACGGGGAATTAATTAATACTTATGGTTACAATCTCGAAGAAAATTCCAAAGAATTGATTGCATTAAATTATTATACCAATGAGACCATTCAGATTCCACTAGATCCTGATTTGACTCCAAGAGAAAATTCTCAGAAATACTTTGATCGTTATAATAAATTAAAAAGAACCTATGAAGCATTAACAACACAAATCGAAGAAACCGAATCAGAAATTACTCATTTAAATTCAATTAGTATCTCACTTGATATCGCTATGCAAGAAGAAGATTTACTAGAAATCAAAGAAGAATTAACTGATTTTGGATATATCAAGAAAAAGCATTATGGAAAGAAGCAAAAAGTAACAAGTAAACCTTTTCACTATATTTCTAGAGATGGTTATCATATTTATGTAGGTAAAAACAATTTCCAGAATGATGATTTAACTTTCAAAGTTGCCATCGGAAACGATTGGTGGTTTCATGCAAAAGGAATTCCCGGTTCTCATGTAATTGTAAAGTCTAATGGGGATGAATTACCAGATACTACTTTTGAGGAAGCAGCCAAGCTAGCAGCCTTCTATTCAAAAGGTAGAGCCAACGAGAAAGTAGAAATAGATTATACAGAAAAGAAGAATATAAAAAAAGCAAAAGGAGGAAAACCTGGATTTGTAATCTATCATACAAATTACTCTATGCTTATCGAACCAAATATCGAGGGCATTAACGTAATTTTTTAAACGCAAAGAGGATATACTAAAATGTATATCCTCTTTAGCTTATATACTTATTCTCTTTTTTATTTCACTAAAATTAAATGTCTCAATTAATCGAGTCAAAAAATCAAGTATGTAGAAAAACATAATCACAGATACGATGATTTTTCCCGTTTCAAAAGAATAAACATTCACAATTCTTTCAGCAGCTCTATGTAAGAATGCAAATAAAAATATTGTATAAAATCCCCATGCAATAGAACTTTCTAAACATAGAATTCCTTTGTAATTAAATGGTTTGTTATTATAGTCCCACCAAATTGAACCAAATATTTTATACATTATTTTTGCTGTTATGTATTCTAACGTTGTTGCCATAAAAGTACCAAAAAAATATAGGAGTATATAGTTTTCTGCATAAGACCTTAAAGAAAAATATGCACTCAGTGCACCTACCCCATAAATCGGGCAAAATGGCCCACGCATAAATCCTCTATTAACAAGCTTTCCTTCACAAAAAGACATATAGATAGACTCGACTAGCCAGCCAATGAAACTATAAAAGATAAACCAATGTACGATGTTATAAATTGATGTACCAAACAAATTCAATTCCCACATTTCTGTTCCCTCTATTCATTTTATCAATTACATATCACTATGCCTATTATAATTCCTAGAATTGCTCCCGCTAAAACTTGTAACGGTGAATGTCCTATGTACTCTCGTAAGAGTTCTTCTGGTAAGTTCTTTTTTTCATTATTAAAGGTACGTACCATTAAATTAAGTAATTTGGATTGTTTTCCTGTTTCTCTACGAACTCCCATGGCATCATACATTACAATTGAAGAAAGTACAAATGATACTGCAAATTCAAAAGAAGAAAAGCCGTATACCATAGCAGACGCTGTAGTCAATGCCACGACTGTCGCTGAATGTGAACTAGGCATACCCCCCGAACCAATTAACCTCTCTGGGTTAAATTCCTTTGTTAATAGTGCATTGATAATAGTCTTTAACACTTGCGCTGTTACCCACCCTAAAATCGCACTTAATAAAACTTTGTTACCAGTAAACTCATTATATCCTTTTGCTAATTGCTCTATCCAAGTCATCAAACTAATCCTTTCAATTCAACATATTACTATGATAAAATTGCTGGCACTGGTTTTCTAAACTGATCAATGATTTCCAGTATTCCACAATATTTATCCGCAAAAACTACCACAAACCCTTCTAATGTTCTAGGAGGTATTGGAGTAAGCGGCCACATATGACGTAAAATAATGTTTTTCTCTTTTTTGTTTATTATAAATTCTTTCTCTGCATTATATAAAGCCTTACGCGGATGAGTAAGCCCATGAAAACGATCTGTTGATTCTTTCACATAAACATGCCAATCATATAAATAAAAATCATGTAAAAGTCCTGCTCTTGCAGCAGAAGCAAAATCTAGCTTCCATTTTCTACAAACGCGATAACTTATATAGGACACACCGATAGAATGACTTAAAGTTGTGGTTTTACCATGCTGCATAAAACGATCCATAGATTCCACTTTTTCATTTTGTAAAATATCATAAACACATTCTAAATAAGTTTTATCATGCAAATAAGTTGTTTTCGCCTTTACTTTTTTATTTCTTTTTTTCATAAACACCTCATACAAATAAAATAAAATTTTAATTGCTTCTATTTTATGCTTCATTATCATATCACAATAATGATGTTTGTCAAACTGCTTTTTAATATTTTAGACAATTTAATTTTAATATCATTTAACCATAATAATTGATATAAAAAAGGGGAAATAAAATATGATTTCCCCTTTTTTTCACCTCTTAAACAAACAACTTATTTCATACTTTGTGTGAAAATTGATTTTACTTTACTTACTTCTTCAGGTTTTGCTTTCTCAGCTGGTATATAATATTGTTTTGTTTTTGCAATTTGATATAACTCTTCCTGAGACATTTCACATTGATTTCGAATTTGTTTTAATGTTTGTTTTAATTGCATATTCTCTGTCTGAGAAATCATTTCTCCAAATCTAGTTAAATTAGAGTTTATTGATTCAAGAGCATCCACAACCATAACTTTCTCTTCCATTCTTCTCCTCCTTGCTACTGTAGAAACTTCATAAGTTGTTGCTTTGTGTCAGTTGCAGATTGTGCTGATTTTTGAAAGTATTGTTTTACATTTTGATCTGTAGAACTTTCAGCATACGCTGTCATTTTTCCGCTTGATGTTTCATATCCCATAATCAAGTGTCTTAAATTTTGTAATTCTAATTCTGATAAATCTGCCATAAAAATTCCTCCTTTAAAAGATATTCATTAT
>CAYYVJ010000083.1:0-8733 GCA_964475115.1 uncultured Lachnospiraceae bacterium | reverse complement strand
AGTATTGTTAAAGCGGGAGCTTATGGACTTCTAGAGGGTGGATTTCATACCCCTAATCACAGGTGGTTTATTGCAGCCACTTTAGTTAAGACATCACAGCTATTTGGAGATCAGAGTCTCAAAGAGGCAGCTTTCCAGTATCTGAATGAAGGAATAGACTCTAGCCAAGATGGAGAATATGCGGAAAAGTCCACAGGAAACTACAATCGTGTGAATAATGATGCCATGATTACGCTCTCTGAGGTACTCATGGATAATCAATATGATCAGTATGTGATTCGCAACCTGAAATTAATGCTGACTTATTGGGAGCCAGACGATAGTGTTTTCACGGCTAATTCAACCCGATTTGATAAGGATTTGACGGTATATCCAGAAGGTTATTATTTGGAATATCTGAAAATGGGAATGAAGTATGAGATACCCGATTTTTTGCAAATGTGTAACTACATTTTTGATATTATCGAAGAAAAAAGAATTGATGCACCAGATATTCTTATTAACTTTATGTTAAATCCGGAATATCGGAGCTTAGAGATAGAAGGCAGTTTTAGACAGCCTAATTTCCGAAAGTTCTACAGTTGGTCAGGTACCTACCGTGCTAGACAGGGCGACTTTACAGTAACGGTTATGAAAGAAAAGTCGGATTTCCTATATTTTCATAATGGGACGATTAAGCTAGCTATGAAAGTGGCTGGTAGCTTTTGTGAACACCGTGCCTTTAAGGGTGAGACCATGGAACTATTAGAGGATGGCACTCTTCATCTACAGCAGACCATGATAGGATGGTATTATCTTCCCTTTAAAGAAAAGCCTTCTACTAGTGACTGGTGGGAGATGGACCACACCAAGAGGGATAGGAAACTTGGCCCCAATATGAAGATTGATGTTTATGTTCGTCACGTAGCTGGAGGCATAGATGTACAGGTAAAGACAGAAGGTGTAGAAGGGGCACCATGGAGAGTTGAACTGGCTCTTGGCGGTGTTGATTATTTAGATAATGAACATGTGACACTTCCGGTTAATGGTAGTGAAGTATTGGTGATACGAGATGGATTTTTAGAAGCTTATAATAAACATGATAGCCTTCTTATCGGTCCTTGCTTTGGCACACACCGCTTTACAGAGGGTAAGGAAGACAGTGAGTCTAAAACTCCTGGTGCTGCCACTGTATATTTCACGGATTATACAGAGTTTGACCATACAATTCAGATTCGAAATAGAAGGGATTTGGAGGAGTAATGCAGTTATATGTTAAGGATTTTGGTGCTGTGGGGGATGGAAAGACAAATGATGCAGAGGCCATACAAGCTGCACTAGATGCTTGTGCTTATGCTGGTGGAGGACGAGTGGTACTGGAGGGTGGACATACCTATTACTCTGCTTCCATACACCTTCGTCCATCAGTAGAGTTGCATCTGGAAAAAGGCTGTATTTTAATGGCCAGTAGCCGCTTAGAGGACTATTTCAATCCTAATCAAGGAGAGAAAGACAAAGGAGTAGAGAGGATAGGAACTCCAGTGATGCTCAAACCATCTTATGTATTTATTTACGGAAAGGATGCACATGAGTTATCGATTACTGGAGAAGGTAAAATAGATGGAAATGTATGGAGTTTTGTCAAGAGAATTGACCGCTATTATGCTAATGGAGATTTCTACCCTAGACCTACTATGATCTATCTAGAGCATTGCAATCATATTTCGATTCGTCAGCTAACTCTTCAAAACGCTCCTTTTTGGACCTTACATCCAGCAGGTTGTAATGATGTATTAATAGAGGGAATACGTATTCTCAATCCGCTTGATGTGGCTAATTCTGATGGAATAGATCCAGATCATTGCAGCAATGTAAGGATTCTAGGATGTTACATTGTCTGCGCAGATGATTGCATCTGTTTAAAGACCACAGCTGGAAATGGAGAATATGGACCGACGAGTAATGTGATTATTAGTGCATGTACCTTGACATCGACTAGTGCGGCGATCAAGATTGGAACAGAAGGAGTAGGAGACTTTGAGCATATTCGGGTGTCTGACTGTTGTATAAGTGATAGTAATAGAGGGATTTCTATACAGCTACGTGACGGAGGAAATGTACGTGATCTTGTGTTTTCAAATATTAGTATTAACACGAGGCGTTTTGCAGATTGCTACTGGGGTTGTGGTGAAGCCATAGCTCTTACTACATTAGACAGAGATGAACATACGAAAAGTGGTTCGATACAGGATGTGCATTTTCATAACATTAACTGTTGTGGAGAAAATGGTATTTTCATAGCAGGTAATGTGGATAACTGGATTCGGGATATTTCTTTTGACCAATTACGTGTAACATTAAGGTCTGTCAGTAAATGGGAAAAAGGAAAATATGATTTACGTCCTACTCCGCATAAGGATCAAAGCTTCCTATATTCCAAATCACCTGGGATTTGGATGAACTATGTGGAAGGAGTTAGAATAAGCAATTGCAAAGTCACGGTAGAAGGGGAAGAAACAGAGGACTTTGCCGGAGGAATTCGTTTGGATCATTGCAATAATGTGGATGGAGTGGAAGAAATATAAATAAGAGCTATCTTTCCAAGAAAATACTTGGAAAGATAGCTCTTATTTTTTTATACTGCATTATGGCAAAATGACACAATTTTATCAATTGGAATATCACATACAGAACCTACTCTTGGGTATTCACGTTCTCTTCTTTCGCTTCCTCCGCAGCTAAGACCTTCAAAACCGAAACTTCTACCTTTTCCTTCTTCTCCACATATATTTTCCGCAAGAGGGTTTGCTGGTGCAATTCCTCTTTCTGTAGCTAATCGAACAAAGCAAGGGTTAACCATTATTAAAATGCCTGAAAATCCACATCCTGATGCACCACCACTGGTTGTAAAGATGGTTACTGTCTCACCAATGTGTTCGCTCAAATGTCTTAATAAACTTCCACCATACCCATTTCCATTTCCATTATATCCATATCCATTTCCTAAGAATGACATATTATACCTCCATTTATATTTTTTGTATGATCAATCTACAAGTACTGTAGATGTGATTATGGTATATATTATGACGGTTAGTTACATATTGTGACAAAATTTTCAGTTTTTGGGAAAAAGTAAGTGTAGGGCGTACATTTCTAGGTTTACCTTGTAATATCAAATTGTGTATAGTAAAATAGCAGAAACAAGTGAAGGTTCAGAATTTATGAAGGAGTGTGTGTTTCTTATATGGCAAAAGAGAGATTATTGGACGTCTGGTATGGACTTTCATTAAAGAGAAAATTGTACGTACTGATGATAAGCATGACTTTATTTATGGCGATTGCGATTTTGCTGAATATTAAAGTGAGTTACGTTTTTATAGATGATATTAGACAGTTGATGGATGATAATCTATCCAGTTATAAGTTTCAGGAGTCATTTAGGCAAGAAAGAGAAGCTTTTGCGGATTTGGTTCGTGATTGGACGGTTGAAAAAGAGGAGAAGTTTCAGCTTTCTAGTAAGGAAACCTTGGAAAATGTGGAAATACTGCCTTATAACTATGAAAAGATTGGTGAGGAGCGATATGCTATCACTTGGAGTATTCGAAATAGTTATGAAGAATATCAGAAACAAAGAGATAAAATGATCGCTTTAAAAGGAAGTGGGAAGGCTTATATATCAGAATTATATAAAACCTATGAGATGCAAGATTATCTAGAAACTTATGCCAATAGGCTGACAAAGGTGGTTCTAGATGAAGGAAATGATTATTATGAGATGAAGGTATTATTGCTTAGACAGATGCCATATATTCTGACTGTGATTAGCGTTCTCTCTTTGGGGATTCTTTTTGTGCTCCTTCGTATTATGATGGGTAGTATTGTACGAGTTGTTTTAAATCTGGTAGAGGTAACATCTGGAATTGAAAAGAATAATTTTTCCCTACCTGATGTATCCTGGAAAGGAAAGGATGAGATAGGTCAGCTAGCATCCTCTTTTAATAAGATGAAACATGCTATGCGCAATCATTTACATACCCTAGAAGAGAAACGAATGATTGAGGAAGAGTTGTATCAAAAGGAACTGGAGAAGGCGAATTTGGAACAACGATTTTCTTTTGCCCAATTGCAGTTGGTTAAAAGTCAACTAAACCCTCATTTCCTTTTTAATACTTTAAATATGATCACTAGAATGGCGCAGATGGAGGAGGCACCCATATCAGGCGAAATGCTGGTGGCACTAAGCAATCTGCTTCGCTACAGTCTTCGGACAACGGAAGCTTTTGCTCCCCTGAATCAGGAACTTAAAATAGTGAAAGATTATATGTATATTCAGAAGAAACGATTTGGTGATCGAGTGAGTTGGACCATTGACTGCCATATTCGGGCGGATGAGGTGGAGGTACCGGTTTTTCTACTGCAACCTTTAGTGGAAAATGCTGTAATTCATGGAATATCGAGTAAAGAAAGTGGCGGACACATTGGGATCACGATTGAGGAGATAGGCAAAACTTTACAAATCGTGGTGGAGGATGATGGTGTGGGAATGAGCCCAGAGAAACTAGAGCAGATTCGCAATGCTACCAAAGAGAACGGTAGTGGGCTAGGAATCGGACTAGGAAATATTTATAAAAGAATTACGGCATACTATGAACAAGGAGAAGTCAGGGTTGAAAGTGCAGAGGGTGAAGGAACCAGTGTGATCATGGTGTTTGGTCAGAGAAAGATGTAGGTGGGAAGAAACATGAAACGAATATTAATTGCGGAAGATGAACTGATTGAGCGAATGGTACTTAAGAAGACTTTGGAGAAAAGGCTAGGAGACCAATTTGAAGTGCTAGAGGCAGAAAATGGAACTCAAGCGCTGGAAATTTTCCGTAGTACGGATGTTCATATTGTTATTTTAGATATTGAGATGCCAGGAATGAAGGGCATTCAGGTAGCAGAAATTATGCGCAAGGAGAAGCAAGGATTCTGCATTATCTTTCTTACGGCATATGATAAGTTTGAGTATGCGAAAAAAGCGATTGCGGTTCGAGCGATGGATTATCTCTTGAAGCCATACTCTGAACATGAGCTACTTAGTGTTGTAGAGGAAGCCATTCATCTTTCGGAAAAGTATGAAAAAATGCATATGGAAGCTGAAGTAGGGGCTGAAAAAGAAGAATTAGATCCATCTTTAATGGAAGAATATAGTCAGATTACCACCATAGACAAAGGGGCAGAGGAAGTCTCACTTGGTAGATTGAATGTGATGGTAACCATGATTGAAGAATATATAAAAAAGAATTATATGAACGATATTTCTATGCAAGAGGCAGCACGGGCGGTAAATTATTCAGATGCCTATTTTTCCAAAATGTTTAAAGAACAATATGGCTTGAACTTTACAGCGTATCTGGCAGAATATCGAATGGAGGAAGCGAAGAAGCTACTTAGACAGCCAATGGTAAGCGTGAAGGATGTTGGGGCGCGAGTTGGATATCCAGACTCCAATTACTTTGCCAGGGTGTTTCGACGCATGCATGGAGTAAGCCCTTCCGAGTATCGGGGGGAATGTTTAAAGGAGTTGTAAAAGATTTAAAAAAATGTACCAGGTACACTTACAAAAATCTTACGGAATCGTAAGATAAAAGTAAGTGTACCTGGTACATTTTTTTTGTTTTAAAAACAAAAATTGTCCTATATATCGCAAAAATGTCCGATATTTTTTTAACAACTTATCTCCTATAATGATGATATGCAAGTGATATGAAAGAAATAGAGGCTAAAAGAAAGGGGGACATGATATGGCAGAAGAGTTGTTCCGTATGGAAGGGATTAGTAAAAGCTTTCCCGGAGTAAAGGCTTTGGATAAAGTATCAATGGATGTTAATAAAGGTGAAGTGCTAGGGCTAGTAGGTGAGAATGGTGCTGGTAAATCTACACTGATGAAGATTTTGTCTGGTGTGCATCGCGCAGATGAAGGTGAGATCTTTGTAGAAGGTGAGAAAGTTAACATCGATTCTGTCAACAAGGCTCATGAATTAGGAATCAGCATTATTATGCAGGAATTGAATATGTGTGGACATTTAAGCGTTGCTGATAATATTTTTATCGGTAGAACACATAAAAAAGGCTTGTTCGTTGATGATAAGAGAATGCATGAGGAGGCTAAGAAGATACTGGATGATTTGGGAATTGAAATATCCACGTATGCTCAGGTTAGTAGCTTAAGTGTAGCGAAGCAACAGATGGTTGAGATTGCAAAGGCAATTAGTTTTAATTCCAAGATATTGGTTTTGGACGAGCCTACAGCTACATTGACAGATAGAGAAATTGAACAGCTATTCGGAATTATAAGAAAATTAAAGAAAAAGAATGTAGGTATGGTTTACATTTCACATAGAATGGCAGAATTAAATCAGATTTGTGAACGCGTTACCGTAATTCGTGATGGACAGTATATCGGAACTAGGAATTTAAATGAAATTACCATGGATGAACTAGTTAAAATGATTGTTGGACGTTCTCTTGAGAACAAATATCCTAAATATCAAAGAAAAATCAGAAATGAAATTGCTTTGGAAGCTAAAAATGTAAAGCGTGGAACAAAAGTTAATGCAGATCATTTCTATGTAAGAAAAGGTGAAATTCTAGGAATTGCTGGTTTGGTAGGAGCTGGACGTACAGAACTTATGAGATGTATCTTCGGAGCAGACCATGCAGATAGTATGGATCTTTGGATTGATGGAAAAGCAGTAATTATTAATTCTGTAATTCAAGCAATCAAAAATGGAATTGGTTATGCAACAGAGGATCGTAAACGAGATGGCTTAGCCCTTGATTTAGATATTAAATACAATACGAATATGGCACATTTGTCTGAGATTACTCGCTTTGGTTTTATAGATGATAAAGCTGGTGAGGAAAATGCTGAGAAGTATGTAGAGCTTCTTCGTACTAAGACTCCAAGTATCCACCAGTTGTGCAAAAACCTATCAGGTGGAAATCAGCAGAAGGTAGTACTTGCAAAATGGTTATGCAACGATGTAAAAGTACTGATTGTGGATGAACCAACTAGAGGTATTGATGTAGGTGCAAAATATGAAGTTTATGAATTGTTCAATAAATTGAGTGATCAAGGTGTTGCAATTATTATGATTTCTTCTGAATTGCCTGAAGTTTTAGGTATGAGTGACCGTGTTTTGGTAATTCATGAAGGTCAAATAAATGGAGAACTAGAAGCAAAAACAGCGACTCAGGAAGATATTCTATATCTTGCAGCTGGGTATAACAAATTAGAGGGAAAACCAGCTCCTCGATTATCTGTAGAGAACTAATTGAAAGGATGAAAGAAAATGTCAACAAAAAATAAAATAGCAGTAGGCGGCATTAGCAAACTTAATGCAGCAACCAGAAGAGCAATTTATTCCTTCGGTATTCTCATTCTATTATTTATACTGTTTTCCTTATTACAACCACAGAAGTTTTTAGCAGCAACAAATTTACAAAATCTATTACAACAGATTGTTACATATACAATTATCGGATGTGGACTTAGTTTTTGCTTGGTTTGTGGTGGAAATGACTTATCAGCGGGTGCTTCCATGGCATTGTCAGGAATTATCATGGTAAGTTTACTTATTCAAGGTCTTCCTTTATGGATCTGTATTGTACTTTGTTTAGTAATGGGTATCGCAACAGGTATTATGAATGGATTCTTTATTGAAATTCTTGGAGTTGTTCCTTTTGTAGCAACTCTTGCCACACAATGGGTATATCGTGGTATGGCGAACGTTTTAGTAAATGGAGCACCATTATATACAACAAATATTCCTTCAGAAGGAGTACAAAAACAATTTTACATACTAGGTGGTGGAAGAATCGGCGGAGACGGCCTTCCATACAGCGTAATTATAACTTTGGTTTATGCGGTGATTCTAGGAGTTGTCCTTGCGAAAAGCCGAATCGGACGTCAAATTTATGCATGTGGTTCTAACTTAGAGGCAGCTAAATTGTCCGGTATCAATGCAGTAAAAACTCGTATGTTTGCCTACTGTATTTCTGGTTTGTCAGCAGCTATCTGTGGTATTTTAGTAGCTTCAAGACTCTCTAGTGCCCAACCTACAGCAGGTAACGGATACGAGATGGAAGCGATTGCAGCATCTGTACTTGGAGGTATTTCCATTATGGGTGGAGAAGGTACTATTTTGAATACAGTTATCGGTGCTCTTATGATGGGTGTTATCCGTAACGGTCTAAATCTAAATGGTGTTAACTCATTCTGGCAACAAATGATTGTTGGATTTATCCTATTGATTGCGGTTGCATCACAAACTGCAAAAAAGGGAGGAAATCTTGATAATATTAAGCGTCTTTTCAAAATGAATAGATAGCAAGAAAGAGGAGGATTTTAAAAAAAATGAAAAAAATCATGACATTACTTATGGTAGCTACTCTAGCCGCAACAGCAATTATTGGCTGTGGTAAATCTAGTACACCTACAGTAACAACACAAGCTGTAGAAACAACTGAAAAAAGCAGTGAAGGAAATTCAGAAACTTCATCTGAAGTTGTAGCAGTAGATAACAGCGATAAAACAATCTATGTAATCGTTAAAGTATTGGGTAACCAATATTGGAGTATTCTTCAAGCGGGTGCAGAACAAGCTGCAAAAGACTTAAATTGTAAAGTAGTAGTAGTCGGAACAGCTTTAGAATCTGATATTGAAGGTCAGTTAACATTACTTCAAAATGCAGTTTCTGCACAAGC
>CAYYVJ010000082.1:6202-8882 GCA_964475115.1 uncultured Lachnospiraceae bacterium | reverse complement strand
ATCTTTTTAACCTAAATCCGCTTCACTTTTCAATTCAATTGTGTCACACACCTTACCTTCTGTCTCAAACATAATTATTTCATTTTTCCCTATTTTCAAAAGAGGTCCGGGAATGTATAGACGTTTTTGTGGTCCTACTTCCCAAAATCTACCCAAGTTTATGCCATTGATAAAAGCACAACCTTTACCCCATCCAGCAAAATCAAGGAAAGTGTCAGCAATATCATCTACCTGAAACTCAAACTTGTAAAAAGAAGGAGTACCTTTCTTATATCCTGATGAAAAGTCTAATTTCTCCAAATTATTAAGGGGAAGAGGATGAATCATCCAATCATAATGAAAATGTCCATTGATCTGCACTCCCTTTTCAATGCCTTTTCTTTGATCTTCTAGCTTTGGTCCAAAATTTACTCGCCCCATATTTTCAACTAGAATATCTAGTTTAGCATCATCTCTTAATTCAACATCTAATTCTCTTTCTTCTAAAAGCTCTCTATCATATAAGGTTAAGATTGACTCCTCATCTATAAATAAATTTGCCCTATCATTAGCCTTCCACAAGCGCAATTTCTTAATTTTTTTCTCTTGCTTTATTTGAGAAGAATAAAGTATATAACCATATTCTTGTCCTAATTGTTCCATTGACATAGGATATAGGGACGATACCCCTTCTGATAATTGGTCCACAACACCAAACAAACTCACTTTCTCTAAAACCTTTATTTCTCCATAGTCTTTCCGTTCAATTTTAGTAGTTAATTCCACCTCAGGAACCACACTATGTTTTCTAATGATCCCTTGAAAGTCTTTATATTTTCGAGTGATTTGACCATCTTCTGTAAGAACTGCATCATAATCATAAGAAGTAACATCAGGCGTTAAATAATCATAGTAATTAGAACCATTCATAAAACCAAAATTTGTACCCCCTATAAACATGTATATGTTTACATTTCCTAGTTCAAGCATGGTATCTAAATCCACTTTACTTTGCTCTAAATCCGATTTCTGATGCAGCTCTATTCCCCAGTTGTCAAACCAGCCAACCCAGAATTCCATACACATAAGGGGTCCATCTGTTATTTTTCTTAACACATCAAACTGCTCTTTCGTCTTAGAACCAAAGTTCGCTGTAGGAAGAACTCCTTCCACCTTTCCACGCTCTAGGGAACCATTCCACGGACCATCAGAAGTAACAAAAGGCACCTCAATTCCGTTTGCAACCATCATATCCCTTAACGCTTCTAGATATTTTGTATCCGTTCCATAATATCCGTATTCATTTTCAATTTGAACTAAAATAACAGGTCCACCCTTAGTAATTTGTAGTGGCTCCAGTATAGGCATAAGAGTATTATAATACTCCTTTACATGAGTCAAATATGGTTCATAACTGCATCTGAGCCTCATACCATCTTCTGCCAACAACCACCCTGGCAAACCACCAAATTCCCATTCAGCACATATATAAGGCGAAGGCCTTACAATAACCCATAAATCCAATTCCCTTGCTATCTGAATAAATTTCTCAATATCCAACATACCCTCAAAGCTATACTTCCCTTTTTTGGGTTCATGCATATTCCATGGTACATAAGTTTCTACAGTATTGCACCCCATGGCCTTTAACTTTTCCAAGCGATCTCTCCAATATTCTGGGACAATACGAAAATAATGAATTCCTCCCGATATTATCTTAAAGGGTTTCCCATCCATATAAAAGTTATCTTTAATTTCAAATCGCTTCATTCTTTTATTACTCCTTGTTTTTCTATTTATTTTGATGTTATATGTAAAGTCTCTGGCTTAATTCCTTCTCCAATAACTGTTACATAAGAATCACCAGGATTCTTAGTCGACCTTATAAATATCAGCAGTTTACCACGGTATGCTCTACGATAATCAGAAGAATATTCTGTAACATCTGCTAAATCTCCATTTTCTATCCCTAACAAGGTGGCCTCACCTGAAACATTCACAAACAGTTTTGGACTCCCCAACACAACTTCCTGATTGTTTCTATCAATCAACTGAATTTCTATCTGCAGAACATCTTCACCATCTGCTATAAAAGAATCATCCCATACAAAGGCTTGTATTCCACATTCCATTTCTACCGTTTGAATACGATCAGAAATCTCTACATTACTTGCTATCGCTTTTAATTCTCCTGCCTCAAAAGGAACTATATATGTGACAAATCCAGTCTCATTCTCTTTTTCTTTTATTCCTAGACTTCTATCATTTAAGAACAACTCAACCCAAGATTCATTTGTAAAGATTCGAACTTCAATCATATCATCTTTAAAATAATTCCACAATCTTAACATCTTATAATTTTCATTCTTTTCTTCAGCTCTAGCCGTTACTATATGTATCATTGGTTTTTCCGTCCATAAACTTTTCCTAAAGAAATAGTTTGCTTTTGGATATCCTGCCAAATCAAGCACCCCTGCACCAGAACCATGAATTGGCCAACCATACGCTTCACCTAGATAATCAATTCCCGTCCACAGAAACTGTCCTGAAATAAATTCTCTATCCAAAACCGCTTTCCAAGCTTCATAGCTATGACTGTTTTCACTTCCTAAAAACGGTTTGCTTGGAAACCTTCTATGAGACTCATCATATAAATACTCTTTATAATTATATCCAACTACATCAAGCTCATCAAAGAATC
>CAYYVJ010000082.1:0-6102 GCA_964475115.1 uncultured Lachnospiraceae bacterium | reverse complement strand
CCATAATGCTTTTTAAAAATTCTGCTAAAATATAAGGGATTATCATATCCACATAATTCTGCAATTTCACTGATGTTATACACATTGGAATGCAATAATTCTTTTGCTTTCCCCAAACGAACCTTCGTTATATATTGCAAAGGCGTATATCCTGTATATTCCTTAAATTGATTTATAAACCAGCAAGTACTAAATCCGTATTTTTTTGCTAAAGTTTCCACTTGAAGTTCACTACGATACTCTTTATTGATAAGCTCGATTATTATATCAATTTTTTCATTTCTTTTGCTTCCTTCTGCACCCATTTCCTGCATATATCTGGAAAACAAGATAAAAAGCTTCTGCCCCAGCTGCTTAGTCATGTCAATATAGGAAGTTCGCTTCATTATTAACTCCCTAATGATTTCCTCAAAAATTTCTTTATATTCGTTTTGTATACCTACATTCATTATTTGTCTATTCAGATAAAGCTTTTCAAGAATTTGAGGAACATAATCGCCTCCAAAATGAATCCAATAAACTTCAGGGTTTTCCCTACGAATATACTTGTAATCTTGAGCCTCTAAAGGCTTATACAGAAACAGGCTACCTTCATTTAAAATTTTCACTTCCTCACCCACATAAAAACGGGCTTTTCCCGAGGCAACATAGATTAATTGATAATCTTTTCTGCCACTTGGTCTTATTGTATGAAATTCTTCACTATTTATCAAGCGATAATGTCCACAGCTATGAACAACAAATGTTTCATCTACATTTGAACTTTCTAAATCTTGGTCAAACAAGAAAGCAGAAAAGCTAATCATTTGAATCTCCTCTTCCATTCATATTATTCACATTGTATACCATCATTTCTGTACTTACAACACATTTTAAACATTCACTTTAATTTTGTGCATGTTTGCATACATATTGTTTATGTTTTTTTATTCTTATTTTTATTATAATAAGATTAAACAGAACGCTACTCTATTAAATATAATTTAGAAAAGGAGAATGTATATGAATCTACCAAATTATTATGAAGACCCCTCTATTCTTCATCTTGGATGTGAAGAGAATCGCTCTTATTTTATTCCTTTCACCTCAAAAGATAAGGCGCTTTATGGAGAACCTTCTTCTAGCAATGAGTATTTTTCTCTAAATGGAAACTGGAGTTTTCTCTATTATAATAGTATCCATGATCTTCCTGATAACTTTATGAATGAAAGCTCTCTCTTTAAAGATTCGGGACATATACCAGTTCCAAGCGTGTGGCAAAACCATGGATATGACAGGCACCAATATACTAACGTGCGATATCCATTTCCTTTTGATCCCCCTTATGTTCCTTCGGAAAATCCTTGCGGATTATATCAAAAAAGCTTTATACTCGATCCAGTGGATGCTAATCGCTTTTATCTGAATTTTGAAGGCATAGATTCTTGCTATTATGTATGGATTAACAACTCCTTTGTTGGATATAGTCAAGTGTCTCACTCTACGAGTGAATTTGATATTAGTAACTATGTAAGCACAGGTGCAAATACCATTACTGTATTAGTTTTGAAATGGTGTGACGGAAGTTATCTCGAGGACCAAGATAAGCTTCGTATGTCTGGTATTTTTAGAGATGTATATCTTCTAGTTCGTCCAAAAGAGCACCTTAAAGATTATTTTGTGCATATGGACTTTACCAATGGTTTATCCACAGCAAATATTTCTGTAGACCTAACTTTTACAGAAAAAGCTCACAAAATAATTGGCAGCCTATATTCACCTGATGATGAATTACTAGAAACTATAGAAACAGATACCTTAGAACTTAAATACAGTGTGAAAAATCCTGTTCTCTGGAATGCAGAGTCTCCACATTTATATACTTTGATACTAGAATGTAATGGTGAATACATTGTTCAAAAAATTGGTGTTCGAAAAATTGAAGTAAAAGATAAAGTAGTTTTATTAAATGAAAAGCCCATTAAATTCCGTGGTGTAAATCGACATGATAGTAATCCCGTTACCGGCTATACCATCAGCCGTGATCAAGCGATGATTGACCTTCAACTTATGAAAGAACACAATATAAATGCTATTCGCACCAGTCATTATCCTAATGCACCTTGGTTTACCCAGTTGTGTGATGAATTTGGCTTTTATGTAATTGATGAAAGCGATATTGAATCCCATGGAGTAATGGATCTTTATGAACACCCTGATAGAAAGCAAAGCCGTGGAGATAAGTATGGCTTACTTGCAAGAGATGAAAGATTTAAAGAAGCAATTTTAGATCGTGTGCAAAGAAATGTGATAAGAGATAAGAACTGTTCTAGCGTAGTTATTTGGTCTCTTGGAAACGAATCTGGTTATGGTCCAAATTTTGAAGAAGCCGGGAAATGGGTGAAAAACTTTGATCCATCTAGATTAACTCATTATGAAGGTGCTTGGAACCTTCCTGAGTCTTATCCCGCCGACACTTCTATGTTAGACCTATATAGTCGTATGTATGCTTCCATAGAGGAAATGATTGAATATTGTGAAGATCCTACAAACACAAAACCATTTATACAATGCGAATATATTCATGCTATGGGAAATGGTCCTGGAGACGCCGAAGACTATCAGCAAATAATTGAAAAATATCCTCAGATATGTGGTGGCTTTGTTTGGGAATTCTGTGATCACAGTGTCTATATGGGGCGTACTAGCGACGGAAAGGCAAAATATTACTACGGTGGAGATTTTGGAGAATTTCCTCATGATGGGAATTTTTGCATGGATGGCCTAGTATATCCAGATCGAAGACCTCATACAGGTTTTAAAGAATTTAAAAATGTAATAAGACCTCTTAGAGCTTCTTTAGTAAGTACAGAACCTATGAGGGTTGAATTAAGAAATATATTAGATTTTACTAATGCAAGAGACGTTATTCAACTGACATATGAACTGTTTAATAATGGAGATATCATCCAAGAAGGTCTTGTTTCTCTTCCCGATATTTATCCTGGTGAATACAGAATTATTGATCTAGATATACAACTACCTTCTAAAGGAAAGACAATCTTAACTCTTACTTACTTACAATTAAATAATGCACCACTAACAGGTGCAGGTCACACCCTTGGATTTGATCAATTTGTACTAGACGATTGTCTTTTTATTCCTGAAGAAAATATGAAAGAGATGGATACCAGAGGCAGAACTTGTCTAGAAGATAATTCCAATGAAGTTATTATTAAGGGAGAAAACTTCCAATATATCTTTAGTAAAAGAGCTGCTGCCTTTAAGCATCTCGTATGTAATAATACTACTTATTTGGATCAAGCAATGGAATATAACATTTGGCGTGCTCCAACAGATAACGATAGAAACCAAAAGCACGAATGGAAAAAAGCTGGCTACGACCGCGCCATAACTAGAGCATATTCTGTAAAAAGTATACTAGAAAATAACATAGTTACTATAACATGTTCCTTATCTCTTGCTCCTATTTATTTGCAAAAGATACTTGAGATAGACGCTATTTATGTTATTTATCCAGATGGAATTATAGAAACCACTTTACACTGCAAAAAAAATACAGACATGCCTTATCTTCCAAGATTTGGAGTCCGTTTCTTCTTACCAAAAGAGCTTAACCAATGCGAATACTTTGGCTATGGACCATATGAAAGTTATCAAGATAAACATTATGGGTCAAAGCTTGGCAGATATAAAAATACTGCTAGTTCCAATCACGAAGATTATATCAAACCACAAGAAAACGGAAGTCACTATGGCTGTGACTATGTAAAATTAACAAGTTCTAGCACAAATGGAATGCTTGTTTATTCCGATCGCTCGTTTTCTTACAATATTTCTACTTATACCCAGGAGGAACTTACAAGTAAACAGCATAACTTTGAACTTGAAGAATCCAAATCCACAATTTTCTGTCTTGACTATATTATGAGTGGAATTGGTTCTAATAGTTGTGGACCAACATTATTAGACAAGTATCGTTTTGATGATGCAAACTTTACTTTTAAATTTAAATTAGTACCAACCTTACTCTAAAACATCATTTTAGACAAGATTACACTTGCTATGACACCAGCAACTGTCGCTACTAACGCTCCTGGCAATGTGTATCTTGTCTTTCTTACTTTAACTGTCATAAAATATACACTCATTGTATAAAATATGGTTTCCGTACAACTCATAATAATAGAGGTCATTGTACCTATCTTAGAATCCGGACCATATTCCTTGAAAATGTCTAACACTAAACCCGTAGCAGCAGAAGAAGAGAACATTTTTACTATGATAACTGGAACCATTTGAGAAGGCAACCCAATTACATTTGTAAAAGATCCTATGGATCTTGCAATAAACTCCAAAAATCCTGAAGCCCTAAGAATTCCTACCGCAACCATCAAACCTATAAGAGTAGGCATAATATTTAAAACCGTTCTCAAGCCATCATTAGCACCTTTAATAAATACATCATATACATTTCTCTTTCTTGCAATACCTGTAGCTACTACATAAAAAATTAAAAGGGGAATAATTAAATTAGAAATATAAACAAGAAAATTCATACTCAGCTCCTATAGAAATTCAAAAAAAGGTCACATACTCTTTCTAGACTATTCAAAATCCAGAAAAATTATGCAACCTTAGCTGTCCTTCTATTTTTTCATAAGCAGTGTATTACCTACATCTTCAAGTTGAAAGAATTTAGGTCTTTCTTGTGGGTTTTTGTTAGGTGAATGCAATGCCAAGTATAAAAGATTATCAAGTCCTTTAAATATCATTCCATGTCCACCATCTTTTCTAAATAATAGGCTAGCGTCTTGTGTCCACTCTCCCGTTATTTCATTATCACTGCTTCTAGCAATTGATACCGTGTATCCTTCTTCAGAAAAGCTTGACCATATCATAATTAAATCATCCTCTTTACATCGGTACATGAATGGTCCATCTGTTATGTAGTGACCATTGTCAGCAGGTCTAACCCAGGGTGCATGGGAAGCTTTAAATAACTCTCTTGGTTCGCCTAGTGCAGTTTTTAAATCTTTTGAAAGTGTGACAGCACACATCTTCCCATCAATAATCTGAGTATGTTCATGGCAAAAAATCATATGAGGAACATTATCTTTATCTACATATAAGGTTCCATCTAAACACTCCCACTGTTCTGGTGTAACAGGACCTTCACTATGTATCACAAACGGTCCCAGCGGGCTAGACGCCTTTAAAATCTGTGTTCCTCTTCTTTTTGATTCAGATTTAAAAGAAGCAAACATATAAAATTCTCCATTATAGTAATGCACTTCGGGTGCCCAATAATGACGATCTGCCCAAAAATCTCCACCGTTATGGAAAACCTCTATAGGCTCACTCCAATTTTCTAAATCTGTACCTACATATACATCAAAGCCATCCGCTAATCCCCAACACGTTGGTCCTCTTGTTCCGTATAAATAATACTTACCATTATGCACCAATACATAGGGATCTCTTATGTGTATTTCATTATTTTTCATGTTTGCCTACCTTTCTTTCGTATCCATTGCCTTAGCAAATATTACCCCAACCAGGGTAGAAAAACAAGTGGCAATTATGGCTGGTGCTATAATTGCAGCCGGATTAACAGATCCATACTGACTTCGATAAGTTATAATATTTACCGGAATTAATTGCAAAGAAGAAATATTAATAATCAAAAAGGTACACATTTCATTACTTGCTATACCCGGAGACTTATTAAGATTTTCTAACTCTTTCATTGCTTTTAATCCTGCCGGTGTGGCTGCCCATCCAAGGCCTAAAATATTTGCAATAACATTGGTAGTAATATGTTCTTTAGCTGGATGCCCCTCTGGTATCCTTGGAAATAGGAATCTAATAAAAGGTTCTATCTTTTTTGTAGCTGATTCAATAATTCCTGCTTCTTTAGCAACTTCCATAATTCCAGTCCACAAAGACATGATTCCAAGCATTGTAATACATAAAGTTACTGCTTCTTTTGAAGAATCAAGTGCTGCATTGGTAATCTCAGGCATTTTCCCCGTAAATCCACCATAAATTACTCCAATCAAAATCATAAACGCCCAAATATAATTTAACATAGTTTCTCCT
>CAYYVJ010000081.1:0-9004 GCA_964475115.1 uncultured Lachnospiraceae bacterium | reverse complement strand
ATAAAATTGCTGCTGAAAAAACTTACTATATTCCTTATAAAATTCCAGCAGGAACCTATAAAGGTACAGACAAAGATATTAATACATTTAAAATTATGACAGAAATATTTGTTAATAAAGATGTTTCAGAAGATGTGGTTTATGAATTTGTAAAACAAGCATTTGAAAATGTTGAAGAATATAGAAATGCGCATACTGTAGCTGAAGAAATTAATCCAGAAACAGCTTCTCGAACAAGTGCTGAGCTTCATCCGGGTGCAGCAAAATATTACAAAGAAATTGGGATTCTTAAGTAATAAAGAATGATTGGAGGAAATTTATAATGGCGACTAATAATAATGCGTCTCCAAAAAGTGATCTGCTAAAAATAACGGATACCTTAGTGTTAATTATTTCAGTGGGCTTGGCACTATTTCATATGTATTCTTCATCCTTTGGCGTTATGCCTTCCTATGAACAATCAGCAATACATTGGGGACTAGTTGGTTCTTACATTATAATTACACATCCGCTTAAATTTAAAGGTGGAATTATACTTGATACCATTTTGGTGTTAATAAATATATTTTTATCATTTTATCAAATTATAATTCAGGAAAGATTTATCTTAACGGCGGGTGTATATAGCGAATTCGAAATATACTTATCTATAGTAGCGATTTTAGTAGCGATAGAAATAGCAAGACGTTCGATAGGAAAGATATTACCTGTAATATCCTTACTGTTTATACTATATGCCTTAGTGGGTAATAATTTACCAGGAATGCTAAGAACAGTAAAATTTTCAATTGAAAGAATTGCTCCATATCTTTATACATCATCAGATGGTTTATATGGACAGACTCTATATGTATCTGCACAATTTATATTCTTGTTTGTGTTATTTGGAGCAATATTAGATATGACTGGAGCGGGTGAGTTCTTTGTAAATATTGCATTCGCTTTAACGGGAAAAGTTAGAGGAGGCCCAGCGCAAGCGGCTATATATTCTAGTATGCTTATGGGAACAATCAATGGATCTGGAGCTGCAAATGTTGTGACTACAGGAACATTTACCATTCCTTTAATGAAAAAAGTTGGATTTAGACCTGCAATCGCAGGTGCGATTGAAGCAGTTGCTTCTAATGGTGGACAAATAATGCCACCAGTAATGGGCGCAGTAGCCTTTCTGATGGCTGAAATGACTGGAATTGAATATGGAAAAATCGCTTTAGCTGCATTGCCAGCAGCAGCACTTTATTATATTACTTTATCTATGTCGGTATATGTAGAGTCTAATAAGCAAAATATTCCTGTAACTCCAAAAGAAGAGCAGTTAGATGCTAGAAAAGTAATGAAAGATGGTTGGTTATATCTTGTTCCTCTTGTAGTACTAATTGGGCTAATGGTTACTGGATATAGTGCTCAAAAATCTGCTTTCTTTGCCATTCTAATTTCATTTGTAATTGGTTTTATTAAAAATCGTGAAAACATGAATGCGAAACGATTGCTTAGAGCTTTAAAAGAGTCAGCTTCCGGTATTGGTCCGATTGCAGCAGCTTGTATGTTGGCGGGTATTGTAATGGGTATCATCAATATGACTGGGTTAGGACTAAAAATAAGTAGTATTATTATGGAAATAGCAGATGGAAGACTAATTGTGGCATTGATTCTTGCCATGTTAACAAGTTTAGTATTAGGCATGGGACTTCCTACATCAGCAGCGTATATGATATTAGCAATCCTTGTTGCTCCTGCAATTGTTAAAATGGGAGTTACAGAAATTGGAGCTCACTTATTTATCTTGTATTTCGGTGCTTTATCAACAATCACACCTCCAGTGGCCTTGTCAACCTTTGCCGCCGCGGGTATAGCGGGATCTGGTTTGTGGGAAACTGGTTTTGCAGCCATGAAGTTAGCTGCGGCAGGATTTATTATTCCTTTTATATTCTGTTTCTCCCCAGAATTACTATTGATTGGTGCATTAGGTGATATTATCTTTGCATTAATAACCGCAGTAATTGGGTGTTTGGTACTTTCGGTAGCTCTTGGTGGATGGTTTAAGGTAGACTTATCCATTGTAACTAGGTTAATATTACTTCCTTGTTCTATTCTATTGATTATGCCAAAACCTATTTATGCTAATATTGCTGGAATGATTGTAACAGCTGCAGTACTATTTTTTGAAATAAAGATTAAGAAAAAAGTGGTTTTAGCAAAAAACTAAAAGAAATTTGGTAAAAGAATTGAATGAAATTACCCCCATAAGTTAGACTTGTGGGGGGAATTTAATTTTTTAGTTATTTTCTAAGCTTTATAAATAGAGAAACCCTTTAAATGTATTTAAGTCTTAAAATAAAATATTCTTCACTTCACCTTGCTCCATCTCGAGCTCTATATTCTTTTGATCATATATAACTTTAGTCTTAACCTTAAAATCTGCTTTAAATACACATGTAGTCATCTGACCATCTTCCCATTCTATGGAAGCTTCTATTCCACCCTTTAAACGCAATCCTGATATAGAACCATTTTTCCATTCTTTAGGGAGAGCTGGTAACAAAATAATGCGTTCTGAGCTGCTTTGTACTAGCATCTCTGCAATCGCAGCCGTCCCTCCAAAGTTTCCGTCAATTTGAAATGGCGGATGATTATCAAACATGTTTGGTAAGGTGGAGTATCCTAATAGTAATTTCAAATTGTTATTAGCCTTTTCGCCGTCCCATAGCTTTGCGTAATGATTCATAATCCATGCACGGCTCCAGCCGGTATGGCCACCACCATGAGCTAATCTCCGTTCCAAAGTAACGCTAGCTGCTTTGGCTAGTTCGGGTGTACCGTCCATTGTAATCTGTTCTGAAGGATGGAGTCCATAGAGCTGAGAAATATGTCGATGACCTGGTTCTGCCTCTTCGTAATCTTCTGCCCATTCCATAATCTGTCCATGTTTTCCGATTTGAGTGGGAACCAAACGAGAAGCAGCCTCTTTAATCTGATCATTAAACTTATCATCAATTCCTAGGATTTTGGCAGATTTAATGCATTGATTAAATAAATCTCTTAAAATTTGATTATCCATAGTTACAGCAGCAGAGTTTGCACCTTGTTCTCCGCTAGGAAGTATAAAGGTGTTTTCGGGTGATACGGATGGACATGTTTTGAGATAACCATTATCTTCTATAAGAAAGTCAAGGAAAAATAAGGATGCTTCCCTCATGATTGGAAAAGCTTCTTCTAAGAATTTCTTGTCTTTGGTATATTCGTAATGAGTCCACTGGTGGGTACAAAGCCAAGCGGCTCCCAGAACCCAATATGAACCTGGAATCCAATGATCTTGGACTGCGGTGTCACCCCAGATATCCGTATTGTGATGAGCGACAAAGCCTCTACAACCATACATTTTCTCTGCTGTAAATTGCCCATTTGGAACCATTCTTTTAATTAATTCAAATAAAGGTAAATGGCATTCTGATAAATTACATATTTCTGCAGGCCAATAGTTCATCTGTGTATTAATGTTAATGGTATATTTCGAATCCCAAGGTGGATTCATGCTTTGATTCCAGATGCCCTGTAGCGTGGCAGGAAGCGAGCCTTTTCTACTAGAAGAGATAAGTAAATATCTTCCGAAATCAAAATATAATTTAGATAGTCCAATATCTGCATTTCCTTCAGATGCTAGCTTTAAGCGTTTATCTGTTGGAATGGCATCATATAGTTCTGTACCATTTAGTTTAAAATTCACTCTATGATATAACTTTTGATAATCTTCTATATGGCGCGCTTTTAGGGAGCCATAAGAAAAGGACATTGCTTTTTCTAATATTTCGTTAAGTTCTGATTTTAGATTTTTCATTCTAAAAGTTGTTCCGGCTGTAAGATATAGAAAGGCTTCGTCAGCATCTTCTATTATTAAATGCTCTCCAATAACTTTTATGTTGCCACCATTACAAGTGGCTTTTAACATCATGGCAAAGTCCATGCCACCTTTTCCGAGATTTCCTCCAAGTTCGATTCCGTTGTCACCTGCTTTCGCCACATAATCATAAAATCGTTCTCTCATGAGTAAAGCGTTACAGTTGATTTTTTTGTTACCAGTAGAAGTTAAGTGGATAGCCATCACATTTTCGGGAGCTGAAATAAATATTTCCCTATGATAGGTGGTATTTTCATTTCTATAGCTATTGTTATAAATGGCATTATCCAATGAAAGACTTCTTGCATAATCAATTTCTTTGAAATCGTATCCGAAATCTAAAAATAAATCACCTAAAGACTGATAAGGGTGTTGGCTATTAGGCGTTCCTGAAAGTGCATATTTCATTAGTGTTTCAGCTTCGGCTATTCTACCGCTCAGTATAAGCTCTCTGATTTTTGGAAGATTTTCTTTTGCATCTGGGTTATTACGATCCACAGGGCCCCCGTACCAGACACTATCTTCATTTAATTGAATGCGCTCTGTAGAAACACCACCGAAAATCATTGCTCCAAGTTTGCCATTACCAAGGGGTAATGCTTCTTCCCAAACCGTTGCTGCTTGCTGATACCATAATTTACTCATGTTAACCTCCTCGTTCCTCCTATGTTGTAAGAATGAATTAATATATGTTTATTATTATAACTGATTTGCTCAATATAGTAACCTAATTATCTTATACTCTTAAAAAACTCTATTGTATTCCTTTCAATTAATCTGTATAATAATGGTAGAACATACTCAAAGGAGGTTAAGTCCAAATTGTAAGGACTTAGTAAAAAACATGGATAATTTAAAAGAACAATTAGAAGCACTGGAAATGGCATACGAATATATTAAAAAGTTAGAAATTGGAATTGTTACTGTTGTCCCAGAAATTAGAACAATAAAAAAAGATGATACAGATGAATATTTACAAAAGATAATAGAAGGAATCAATTGGGTTATTCAAGTAGTGAATGGTACAATGGATTTATTGAACCAAGAAAAAGAAGTGGTGAATAAAGAAAAAGTGAATGAAATGATTCTATCCCTTAGTGAATTTCTTAAAGATGAAAATGATTTATTGATCGCAGCTAACTTAGAGAGAAGCGTGTTGCCATTTTTGCAACAGTTACAAGGAAGAATTATAGAACTTACAGGAGTGGAGGAGAACTAGATGGATCAAAGCCTAAACATCCGTATTGCTAAGGAGGCAGATGTTCCTGCCGTACTAAATATTTATAATGAAGCAATTTTAACATCGATAGCAACCTTTGATACAGAGGAAAAAACGATAGAGGATCGTATGGAATGGTTTTATGGACATACAGGGTCTTATCCTTTATATGTAGCTGAGTTAAATGGACAAGTGGTAGGCTATGCATCATTATCTCCTTTTATAAAAGAGCGAAAGGCTTATATTCAAACGGTGGAACCCTCTTTATATGTAGATAAAGAGTATCGAAATAAAGGGGTAGGAAAAGCGTTGTACAAAGAGCTGATCGATTTTGCTAAAAATGACGATAATATTCATACAATGATTGCTAGAGTTACAGCCGGAAATATAGCAAGTGGTAGGCTTCATGAAGAATTTGGTTTTGAAAAAGTGGGAACCATAAAAGAAGCAGGTGTGAAGTTTAATCGATATCTTGATGTTGACTATTTTCAACTGATCATGGAATAAGGACACAAATGGCACATAAGAAGGGAGGGTTCTTATGAATGTTTCGAGAATCAATACAGCAGATTATTCGTATTTGGCCAGTGGGCGTAGAATTAATTCTGCGGGAGATGATTTGGTGGCCATGCAAAAAGAAGTGGAACAGTTAAAGTTTTCTATTCAAGATGCGGCGAAGGGTACAGAGTTTAATAAGATTTCCCTTTTGGATGGAAGTAGGGCAGATTTGAACATAGCAACAAATAGGAGTAAAATAGGGGATGATAGCTTTATTACGAAGTTGTTTCAATAAAAAGAATAAAGAAAATAAATAAGCTCATCAGCTTTGAAAACATTCAAAGTCTGGTGAGCTTTATAAATATCCGTTAAAAATCATGCCTGAGTAAATAGAAGTTTGATATGGGTTAGAATAAGCACGAATTGGATTTGGGTAAGCAATTAATGTTTTATTGATGTACTCAAGTGGATCAAGTGAAATTTGTTCCATCTGCCTAATCAGCGTACTTTGTAAATCTGACAATCGGTTGTTTTCTTCATCAAAGCTGCCATTGTTTACTGACTCGGTTAATGCTTCCTCATGTACTGTTAGAGATCCATCTTTTTCTAGAGTGATTCCAGATGCCTGTAAGGAATCTTTATATCTTAAGGTGATATTATTTAACTCTTTTGAAAATTTATTACTAAAAAGGGTGTCGTTATCTCTATCTCTTCCTATACTATATAGTTTGTTAAATCCTTCCGCGAGACGCTGTACATTGTGAAGGATAGAGTCACTTGACTGTAAAAGTCCAACTGTTGCAGTTTCATTGTCTTGGCTAGTATCTTCTAGAGTAATTAGAAAAGAGTTCTCTAAAATAAAAGAATTGGAATGAGAGCTAGCTTCTACGCCGTTGGTTGTAATAATAGCATTAGTGGGCATTGTTGAGATGTTATTTAGGCCAAAATAATCAATGCTACCAGTAAGTTTGCTAGTAGTTGCTTCGGATATCTTGAACGCATAGGGTTTAAATTCTGATACACCCGATTTGGTAGAGCTTAGTTCTAAAGCACTGCTACCATTATTGTCTTTTATTACGTCTGCTCTAACTCCGATATTTGACTGGCTTATTAAGCGGGATAGTCTGTTTTGGAGTTGGAGATTGGTTGTTTTTTCGTTTACTCTATATTGGAACTCATATGAGGTGTCGTCGACCACAATGTCAAAGGAATATTGACCAGGTGATAGCGCCATACTATTTGAAGGTAAAAAATCTCCAGTATTAATTTGAGGAGTAGCTAATTGTTTCACCGAGATATCAAAGGTCTTATCTTCGTCAATGTATAATTGATCACCACCCACATATTCAGCCTTAAGTAAAGATTCGTTTGAAGAATAACCAGTCTTTTTAAGGAATGTTCTTCCTTCATCTTTATAGCTTGAAAGATCTAGAACTATATTTTTGAATTCTCTAGCACCTTCTTTGATATCTATGGCAAAGCGCTGAATGTCCTGAGAAAGGTCTACCTTATATAAAGGAGCACTTTTGTTTAAGTTTATAATACTGTTATAAACTTTGCGAAGATCACTTTTTTTATGAGTATCAAAACGACTGGGCGGCTTATTTGCATAATTCTTTAAATAATAATGGTATACGTTACTTATCATGGTCTCACTTCCTTGGCTTTTAATGGAATATAAATTTGCTTCTTACTTATTATTATATATTTAATTTCGGCATAATTCAATATAAACATTAGGAAGAATGAGAGAAATAATTGATTAAATTATTAAAAAAATAATTGACGTTCTACCCCTATGTGTGATATAGTAATTACCTAGAGATGGAAGAAGTCTTTTTTTTATGCCTAAAAACTAGTGTTTTACCAGTGGATATGGTAGATACTAACAAAATGAATTTAAGTGGAGGTGGAAGTTGTGCGCACAAAAATAACATTGGCATGTACAGAATGTAAACAGCGTAATTACAACATGACTAAGGATAAAAAGGCACATCCTGACAGAATGGAAACAAAGAAATACTGTAGATTTTGTAAGTCACACGTAATGCACAAAGAAACAAAATAATTGTGAGGAAGTGAAACTATGGGAGAAAACGTAAAAACAGAGAAGGCTCCAAAGAAGAGTTGGTTTAAGGGTCTTAAAGCAGAATTTAAAAAAATCATATGGCCAGATAAGAAATCACTGGGTAAGCAAACGGTTGCAGTTGTAATTACATCTGTAGTTTTATGCGTATTGATTGCTGTACTAGACGCAATAATCAAATTTGGACTTGATTTCCTAATCTAAAATAAAAGGCAAAGGTGATTTTATGGCAGAGTCAAATTGGTATGTTGTACATACCTATTCAGGTTATGAAAATAAGGTGAAGGCCAATATTGAGAAGATAATTGAAAACAGAAAGCTTCATGACCAGATTTTGGAAGTAGCAGTTCCGATGCAAGATGTCATTGAAGTGAAAAATGGAGCGAAGAAACAGGTTCAAAAGAAACTGTTTCCTGGTTATGTTCTTGTCAATATGATTATGAACGACGACACATGGTACGTTGTAAGAAATACTAGAGGCGTTACCGGTTTTGTAGGTCCTGGCTCAAAGCCTGTTCCTCTCACCGAAGCCGAAATGAAACCTTTAGGAATTAAGGTTGATCAAAAAGTGTTAATAGACTTTGGAGTAGGTGATACGATTGTTGTTACTTCAGGAGTATGGGAACATACAATTGGTGCGATTAAGAATATCAACACTCACAAACAAAGCGTTACCATTAATGTCGACATGTTTGGGCGTGAAACACCTGTAGAATTAAGCTTCACAGAAGTGAAGAAGATGTAATAGGAGGTGCCTGTAATGGCTAAGAAAGTAACTGGTTATATTAAATTGCAAATTCCTGCTGGTAAAGCGACACCAGCACCACCAGTTGGTCCAGCACTTGGACAACATGGTGTAAATATAGTTCAATTTACAAAGGAATTCAATGCGAAAACAGCTGATCAAGATGGAATGATTATTCCTGTTGTTATCACTGTATATGCAGATAGAAGTTTTAGTTTTATAACAAAAACTCCTCCAGCTGCAGTTTTATTAAAGAAGGCATGTAAAGTTCAATCAGGATCAGCAGTACCTAACAAAACTAAAGTAGCTACTATTAGTAGAGCTGAAGTTCAAAAAATTGCTGAACTTAAAATGCCAGATTTAAATGCTGCTAGCGTTGAAGCTGCTATTAGCATGATTTCTGGAACTGCACGTAGCATGGGAATTACTGTAACAGAATAAAAGCCGTAAACAAATAACGTGGGAGGGAAAACCCGCAAATACCACTAGGAGGTTATTAGTATGAAAAGAGGAAAAAGATATACAGAGGCTGCTAAATTAGTAGACCGCTCAAATTCCTAT
>CAYYVJ010000080.1:0-9092 GCA_964475115.1 uncultured Lachnospiraceae bacterium | reverse complement strand
AATAATTCTTCAAATTTAGTTGTCATTATCTACACTCCCTTTCTGAATTTTATATTTCATATTATACCACTATTTACAAGATTTTACCATAAAACCAAGTTTTTTTATAAATACTTTATATATATTATAAGTACTCATCATAGTATAAGCTTTTACTATTTTAGTATACCCATATTTACTCATTTTTCTTCAATTTTGCAAAAGAAGCAAACATTTTTTTTATTCCAGATTTTTCAAACTCTACTGTAACCTCGTAATCTCTTCCACCCTCTACGATATCCTGTACCGTTCCTATTCCAAATTTCATATGGGACACGGTATCACCTATTCCATAGTCTAATCCATCTGATTTATTTACTGTATACTGCTTCGTTTCATATGGCTTTGCTCTAAATGCCATTTTTGCATCAGAAAAACTTGTTTGTTTTGGAGTACTTTTGGATTTTACATCTTTTGGATTTCCATCCATAAGTTCAACTGGTATTTCCTTTAAGAATCTAGAAGCCTTATTCCATTGAGTTTCTCCACGAATCATACGTTGTTTTGCACAGCTTATGGTCAGACTTTCCATTGCCCTTGTGATTCCAACATAGCAAAGTCTTCTCTCTTCTTCAATTTCCGTAGGATCCTCCGAAGTAATTGTCATATAACTTGGAAATAAACCGTCCTCCATGCCACATAGAAATACCTTAGGGAACTCTAGCCCTTTTGCACTATGAAGAGTCATTAACACTACTCGGTTATTCGATTCATCTAAACTATCAATATCCGCAATTAAAGCAACCTCTTCTAAAAACTCACTTAGGTTTGGATTTTCTGTGCCTTCTTCATAATCTGCAACCTTACTAATTAATTCATTAATATTTTCAATTCTGCCTTCTGCTTCCTCTGTTCCCTCATCTTCAAGTTCTTTTACATATCCTGTTTCCTCAATAATATCTTCCATAAGCTTAGTAAGAGACATATATCCTAGTTTGCTTCTAAAGACTTGAATCATAGATACAAAAGGTTTTATTTTGGAAGCAGCTCTGCCTATTGTTCCGATTTCTTCTGAATCCTTCAAGGCATCATAAAAACTCATGTCATTTTTAAGTGCATATTCTTGTACTTTATCCATCGTAGTAAGACCTATCCCTCTTTTGGGAACATTAATAATTCTTCTTACTGCCAGGTCATCTCTTCCATTATCAATGGTTTTTAAGTAAGAAAGCAAATCCTTGATTTCTTTTCTCTGGTAAAAGTTTACACCACCCACTACTTTATATGGTATGTTTGAACGCACAAATTGTTCTTCCAAAACACGTGATTGAGCATTTGTCCTATATAGTAAGGCACAATCACTATATTGCAGCTTTCCGCTTCCCACTCTATCTTTTATTTCTCTTACTATCATTTCCGCTTCTTCATAAGCTGTCTCACATTGTAAGAATCTGATTTTTTCACCTTCTTCTTTTTCAGTCCAAAGTGATTTTTCTTTTCTTCCCATATTATGCTTTATTACCATATTAGCTGCATTTAATATATTTGAAGAAGAACGATAATTCTGTTCTAACTTTATAACTTCCGCTCCAGGAAACACTTTTTCAAAATTCAAAATATTTTCAATATTTGCTCCTCGAAATTTATAAATGGATTGATCGTCATCACCAACTACACAAAGATTTTTGTACTTATTTGCTAATAGACTTATTAATTTAAATTGTGCAGTATTCGTATCTTGATATTCATCTACCATTATGTATTTAAAACGCTCTTGATAATTCTCTAATACATCTGGATTATACTGAAACAGCTCAACTGTTTTATAGATTAAATCATCAAAATCTAGAGCATTATTCTTTTTAAGCTGTGTTTGATACTCTTTATAAATAGCTGCAATCTTTCTTTTGGCAAAGTCAGCCATTGCATTTAACTCATATTCTTCTGGAGTAATTAACTCATCTTTTGCAGAAGAAATAGCATTAATTATCGCTCTTTCTTTATAAATCTTTGTATCTACATCTAATCTTTTACAAATCTCTTTAACGAGAGTTTTTTGGTCATCTCCATCATAGATCGTAAAATTATTATCATAACCTAGACGATCTATATGTCTCCTTAAAATACGTACACAACTAGAGTGAAATGTACTTACCCAGACACTTTCAGAACCAAATCCTACAATATTGTCTACCCTTTCTCGCATTTCACCTGCAGCCTTATTTGTAAAGGTAATGGCCATAATATTCCAAGGGTTGATTCCTTTTTCTTCTATTAAATATGCTATTCTATGGGTCAATACCCTGGTTTTTCCTGAACCTGCTCCTGCTAAAATAAGGAGAGGCCCTTCTGTATGATACACAGCTGCTCGCTGCATTACATTTAGTGAATCATATATACTCATAATTATATCTATACTAGTTTTGTCCCACAATTTGAACAAAAATTAGTTTCTCCTGTCTTTGTACCACAATTAGGACAAAAATTTGGTGCAGCATCATTTTTCGCCTGATTAACTGCCGATGTATTAGACTGGTTTTCCATTTGGTCAACCATCTGTTTACCCATCATCATTCCCATCTGCATTCCTGCCATTGAAGTAGCCATATCTGCTGCTCCACCACCTGTTCCACCTTTACTATCAGACATCGCATCAACCATGCTTATATTCTGATAACGGCCAAGATTACCTACCATACTATGGGAAGCAACCTTTTGAATCTTCTCTTGAATTTCTGGTGGATAAGAGAAACTTTGTATACTAAAGTCCGTAATAGTGATTCCCAGTCTAATCATTTCCATATCTAAGTCTTCTCGGATTCCTTTGGAAATATCAAAAGAAGTTGCCATCAAGTCAGCTATATCTTTCCCTTCCTTTACAATCCATTTCATTAATAGTTGATCCAGCTTAGATAATACACGTTCTTTTACTTCATCTATTGTGAACATTTTCTTAATGCCAGCAATCTTATCAATTAATGCCTGATGATCAGATATCTTGCAACTAAAGTTACCAAAAGACCTGATAGGTAAACCTCCTGGTAAATCCAGATTTTGAACAGGTATATTGATCTCATTTTTTGTTCCCCATTTTACTGTAAATTCTTTTGTATTAATAAAGAGAACTTCTGCCCTCATTCCACTATTGAATCCAAACTTAAAACCTTTTAATGTGGATAGAAAAGGAACAATTTCAGATGCTATATCAAAGCTTCCTTCATCGGTAAATACACCTTCTATCTTACCATTATACATGAAAATAGCATCTTGTCCTGGACGTATAATAAGCTTACTTCCTTTTTTTATCTCGTTATTATTCCATTTCCAAAAAAGAACGTCATCGCGATATTCTTCCCATTCAACCACATTTGAAAATTGTCCACCAAAAATACCCATCTTATAACCTCCTCATTCTATTAACTTTTTAGAAAAGGGTGTCCCTTATGGTTAGACACCCTTTTTTAGCCTTTTATTGTTCTTTATTATAGCCCCATCTGAGCTTTTAATGCAGCTAATTCATCTTCTACATCTGCTGAAGGAACGGAATCATATTTGTCTTTTAAATCCTCAAGGGTATCTTCTGTAGAAGAAACACTATTTAGCTCTGCCATAGCATTGGCTTCATCTAGCATTTTATCTGCTTTTGCTTCCATACGATCAAAAGCTGATAAGCTATCTGCAGCACCCTCTATACTTGAACCAATTTCATTTAATCTTTGCTGCGTCTTTGCAACTGCTACTTTAGCCTTTATTGCATCTTTACGAGCATTTAAATCTGCTATATCACCAACAAGCTTATCATGCATTTGTTTCATTTTAGCTGCATTGGCTGCTGCTAAATCATAAGCTTTTTGTAAATTCATCTCTTTTTCTGCTGCTTGTTTTTTTTGGTTTAAAAATGCTTTTGCATCTTCATCATTCCCAGCTAAAACTGCCTTTTCAGCATATTTATGTAGTTTTTCAACTTCTTCCTTGCTTTCATCTAGCATTCTCTTGCTTCTTGTCTCTTCTGCCATAATAGCAGCTGTTTCAGCTTTTACGCTTCCTAAGTCGCCCTCTAGATTTCTTAAATATTGATCAATCATTTTAGAAGGATCTTCAGCTTTATCAAGAAGTGCATTGATATTTGCTGACATAATATCCTTAAACCTTGTTATTATACCCATTTATTTCTCCTCCTTATTATAGAAAATCACTTGTACCCTTACAATCATTATTATAATACATTTTTCATTTAGTGTCACTATAAAATTAGCCTAGTTAACTCTTGTCATATGGTTTTTATTACTATATAATGTAGAAGAGGTGAAAAAACTATGACAATAGAAGAAATCATTCAATCTGTTTTATCAAAACTAGATTATATTGAACCCAATAAAATACCAAATATTGATTTATATATGGATCAAGTTACTACGTTTATGAGTGACAACTTAAAAAAGAATAAAAGATATGAAGAGGATAAGATCATTACCAAAACCATGATTAATAATTACACTAAAAATGACTTACTCCCTCCTCCTGTCAAGAAGAAATATACAAGAGAACATATTTTAGTTTTAGTTTTTATTTATTATTTTAAAAATCTCCTATCCATTAGTGATATAAAAAGCCTTCTTGAACCTTTAACAGAAAAGTATTTTGATTCTTCTAGTAATATTTCTTTAGAAGATGTTTATAAACAAATTTTTGCTTTAGAGAAGGAACAGCTAGATAACTTAAAAGAAGATGTAATGAATAGCCTTAAGCGTTCTACTGAACTATTTAATAACGAGGAAGAGAAAGAAAAAGAGTTTTTACAAACTTTTGCATTTATCTGCATGCTAAGCTTTGACGTTTATACCAAGAAACAAATTATTGAGCAAATCATTGATGATCTCACAAAATAAAATAACGTTTTGCTTGCAAAACTTCTTGTAAATCAAAAAACTAGAGTTAACAAACAGTTTGTAGTTTCAAACTTTTGATAAACTCTAGTCTTTTTTGTTTTTATTCTTGTTCTTGTTCTTCTAGTCTTGAAAAAATCATGTCATATCCGTCATTTCCATAATTCAAAGAACGATTTACTCTGCTAATGGTAGCAGTTGATGCACCTGTCTTTTCAGCTATTTCAAGATATGTATTGTGACTTCTAAGCATTTTTGCAACTTCGTATCTCTGCGATAAAGATAAAAGTTCATTCACAGTACAAACATCTTCAAAAAACGCATAACACTCTTCGGAATCCTTTAAGCTCAATATCGCTTGAAACAAATGCTCAACAGCTTCCGTCCTTAGTTTCTTGTTCATAAATACTCTCCTTCATATATTTCTTTCACACACTACAGTGAGTATATTTTAACACACTAAAGTCGTTTAGTCCACTCTTTTCAATGTGCCGAAGGAAACTCTCACTATTTTTTTTCTTCTACATATCCAGAACAAGAACTTGAGGAACTGCAGCCGCTACAACCAGAGCCACAGCCAGTTTCTCCTTTTTTAAGTTTGATTATATTGTTTGCAATAATTGCAATTACAAGTACTGCCACAGTTATTCCAATTATATAATTAATCATAATATCGCCTCTTTTCTAACTATAGGAAAAGACTTCCAAGCTGATAGATTAAAAATGCCACAATCCATGCCGTTGCCATTTGAAAACCTACCGCTTTCAAGGTCCATTTAAAAGATCCCATTTCTCTTCTCAAGGCTCCAACTGCTGCAAAACAAGGCATACATAATAAGTTAAATGCCATATAAGAATATGCTGTCAACTTAGTAAATACATCTTCAACACCTGGGAGTGCAGAAATACCTTCTGCTGCAGCATCTACTACACCTTCACCAGCATTAAATAAAACACCAAAGGTTGATACAATATTTTCTTTTGCAATAAAACCTGTAATCGTTCCAACTGCAGGTCTCCAGTCATTTCCAAATCCTAGTGGAATAAAGATAAATTTAATTATTTTACCAATTTGTGCAATGATACTTAATTCCATTTCTTCCTCTGGTAAGTATTGGAAGCTAAATGTAAATCTAGATAGCAACCAAATTAGCACAGTAGAAGCAAAGATAATAGTACCAGCCTTAATAGCAAAACCTTTCACTTTTTCCCAAGCATGAATAAATACACTTCTTAGGGTAGGAATACGATATTGAGGAAGCTCCATAATAAAGTTTGATACATTTCCTTTAAACATCGTCTTACTTAAAATAATTCCACTTAAGATTGCTACTGCCAAGCCTAAGAAGTAAATTGAAAATATAATTAAAGTTTGATTATCATTTGGGAATAATGTAGCTGCAAACATAAGATAAATAGGGAGTTTAGCTCCACAAGACATAAATGGTGTAATCATCATAGTCAATCTTCTGTCTTTTTCATTTTCCAAGGTTCTTGAAGCCATAATAGCAGGTACAGAACAACCAAATCCCATAAGTAAAGGAATAAATGATTTTCCAGACAAACCAAATTTACGGAAAATTCGATCCATAACAAATGCTACTCGAGCCATATATCCACTATCTTCTAAAAATGACATTAGTAAAAACAAAATTAATATCTGTGGTAAGAATGAAACTACGCCACCAATACCAGCTAAGATACCATCTCCTACTAAGGATAGAGCCCATTCATCTGCTCCTGCTCCTTCTAGAAATCCCATAATAATCTCTGTAAACGGTCCATCCCAGAAATCAACTACCAGTGTCTGAAGCCATACACCGATTCCAAAAATTCCTTCTCCAAAAGTAATGGAAAATAAGAGATACATAATCACTAGGAAAAATGGAAGCGCAAACAAACGATTAGTTAGAACTTTATCAATTTTATCTGATCTAGTTTCCACATGACCCGTATGCTTCTTTTTAACGGTCTCTTGAATCACTTTACTTATGTATTGATATCTTAAATCTGCAATTTGTGCTTCTACATCTCCATCAGCATCTTCATTCACTTTATTCAAAATTATAGAAGCTGCTGCCACTTTATCTTCCGGCAATTGTTCCGTTACAACTTCATCGCCTTCAACTAATTTTATAGCTTGCCAGTTTCTTTCATTTTCATCTTCTATATCTAAAAGATAAGATATCTCTTCAATAGCATGATTGATAGATTCATTAAATAGTTCAAGTTTTTTTGGTAGAGTTTGCTCTTTAGCTACTTTTATAGCTGCATCCATTAACTCTTTTAAGCCTTTCCCAGATCTCGCTACAACTGGTATAACTGGCACGCCAAGAATATTGGATAGTTTTTCTATCTTTATAATATCCCCTCTAGCCTCAACTTCATCCATCATATTTAGAGCGATAACCATAGGAACGTTTGTTTCAATAATTTGTAAAGTCAGGTATAAGTTTCTCTCTATATTTGTTCCATCAACTATATTAACAACTACATCTGGCTTTTCTTTTATCAGAAAATCTCTTGCCACAATTTCTTCTGCTGAATACGGTGATAAAGAATAAATTCCAGGTAAATCTGTTACCTTTATTTCTTTATTCTTCTTATACACACCTTCTTTTTTCTCAACGGTTACTCCAGGCCAGTTTCCTACATGCTGTGTGGAACCTGTAACTTCATTAAACACCGTTGTCTTACCACTGTTTGGGTTTCCTGCTAGTGCTATTGTAAAAATCATTTTCATCCTCCCGATATTCCCTTATGTTAATCTTTCTTGATTTCGATTCGGCTCGCTTCTTCTTTTCTAAGACTAAGTTCATAGCCTCTAATATTCACTTCGATAGGATCTCCTAAAGGTGCAACCTTTATTACTTTTACACTAGTTCCTGGTGTAACGCCCATATCCATAATTCGTCTTCTACTAGGCCCTTTTTCGCCAAGGGACACAACCGTTCCCGCTTCACCAGGGTTTAGTTCATCTAACTTCATTTCTCATTTCCTCCTACGCAACCATTATCTTAGATGCCAATCCTCTATTAAGAGCAATTCTTGTACCTTTTACTAAAAGGATAATTCCGCTTTCATTTTCTGAAAGAACCTTAACACTTTCTCCCTTAATAAAACCAATATCTTGCAGATGTCTTTTCACATCTTCTTTTCCTCTAAACTCAGAAATCACTTTTGTTTCTCCAGGTTGTACCATCGCTAGTGGCATAGTCTCTCTCCTCTACTTGAAATTGATTCTCATTTACATATATTATATGACTATGTGAATCTTCTGTCAACCAATTTTGAGAGTTAATTTCAATTCCATGAAATGAAAAAAGATGTGATTTCAAAACCACATCTTTTCAAAATATTCTTTTATTAGCTACTTAGCATGGCTAGGATTTTAATAGTCTTAAATAGTGATTGGCTTCTCTTAATACATGATCTCCTAAAAGTGGTAACATAATAGAACGAACCTCACAAGACACAAGACCTTCTGTACCTGCCTTCTTAAAGTCACGATATTCTTTTGTTAATCTTTCAGTCTCTCTACGCATTTCATCTTCACACAATAATTCTCCATAATCTTTGGCAAATTGATGGGAAGTCTGAATCAACTCTTCTTCTGTAGGATCTAAAAGTCCTCTTATAAAGAGAGCATGTTCCATCATAATCTGATTCCAAAACTCCTGTACTTGCGCCTTATTTTGATTTTCTATATTTTGTCCATTTTCCAATGCCACTATATAAGAACGATACAGTTTTGCTTCTCTTAAAATGTGCTCTATGAGAAGTGGATAGTTCGCTGTAAACATGCGGCAATTTAATACATTACATAATATATCTTCTTTTAATTGAATGAGTCCATTTAAAAGTTTGAGAGCTGTCCTATTAATTCCTCTTACCCTACGAATTATATTTTGTGTAATTGCAACATTTCTTCTACTCACAAGCTTTAATTCTTTTTGAGTAATATCTGAATCTATATCAATTCCACTCAGTTTTTCTGTAAGCCGCTCTGCATCATAGGTGCAATCCGTTACGATTTCACCTGAGTCAAGAACCAAAGGTCTTACTAATCCATTACTTACTTCTACAACATCACACAATAAATGTTCAAACTCTTTTCTATAATAATCTGCTCTTTCTATAAAGTCTTCATCTTTTGGCATCATTCCTGCTTGAAGAAAAAATGAATGTTCTTTCATAATACGAGCAAAGAACAAGTGTAATTCCAGT
>CAYYVJ010000079.1:0-9204 GCA_964475115.1 uncultured Lachnospiraceae bacterium | reverse complement strand
GGTAAATACGAACTATGAGTAAACCAATTGTAGCCATAGTTGGGCGTCCAAACGTAGGAAAATCTACTTTATTTAATGCATTAGCTGGAGATATGATTTCCATCGTTAAGGATACGCCAGGTGTAACAAGGGATCGAATCTATGCGGAGGTTACCTGGTTAAACCACTCCTTTACCATGATTGATACAGGTGGAATCGAACCGGATTCAAAGGATATTATTCTTTCACAAATGAGAGAGCAAGCTGAAATTGCAATTGAAACAGCAGATGTTATTATTTTTCTAACAGATGTGCGTCAGGGTTTAGTAGACGCTGATTCAAAAGTAGCTGATATTTTAAGAAGATCTAGCAAACCAGTAGTGTTAGTAGTAAATAAAGTAGATAATTTTGATAAACTTATGCCAGATGTTTACGAATTTTATAATTTGGGAATTGGTGAACCACATGCGATATCTTCTGCATCTAAGTTAGGACTAGGAGATATGTTAGATGTAGTTGTTGAACATTTCCCAGATGGTTCATCTGAAGAAGTTGAAGATGAAAGACCAAGAATTGCTATTGTTGGAAAGCCTAATGTTGGTAAATCCTCTATTATTAATCGTATTATTGGAGAAAACAGAGTAATCGTTTCTGATATTGCTGGAACTACTCGAGATGCCATCGATACTCCTGTTATAAAAGATGGAAAAGAGTATGTTTTTATCGATACAGCTGGACTTCGCCGTAAGAGTAAAATAAAAGAAGAACTAGAACGTTATAGTATTATTAGAACGGTTGCTGCTGTAGAACGAGCTGAAATCGTTATCGTTGTAATTGATGCAACGGAAGGTGTTACAGAGCAAGATGCTAAAATAGCAGGAATTGCTCATGAAAGAGGAAAGGGCGTTATTATTGTTGTAAATAAATGGGATGCCATTGAAAAGGATGACAAAACAATTTATGAATATACAAATAAGGTAAGAGATACCCTAGCTTATATGCCTTATGCAGAACTTTTATTTGTTTCTGCAAAAACTGGACTTAGAATAAATAAAATGTATGAATTAATCGATGCAGTAATTGAAAATCATGCATTAAGAGTTTCTACCGGTGTATTAAATGAAATCCTAACAGAAGCGGTAGCAATGCAACAACCACCTTCTGATAAAGGAAAGAGACTAAAAATATTCTATATGACTCAAGTAGCTGTAAAACCTCCTACTTTTATTTTCTTTGTAAATGATAAAGAATTAATGCATTTTTCATATACAAGATATATTGAAAATAAAATTCGTGAAGCCTTTGGATTTAGAGGCACCTCACTTAAATTTATAACTAGGGAGCGAAAGGAACAGTCCTAATGGAACGTTTGTTATGTATTGTTATTGGATATTTCTTTGGATTAATCCAAACAGGTTATATTTATGGTAGGCTTAATAATATAGATATAAGAGAGCATGGTAGTGGCAATCTTGGAACTACAAATGCTCTCCGAGTTCTTGGTAAAAAAGCAGGAATTATAACATATATAGGGGATTGCTTAAAAGCGATAATCGCAGGTCTAGTAGTTCGCCTTATCTTTGGTGAAAGTCATGCTTCTATGATAAAGGTGCTAATCCTTTATACAGGACTTGGAACCGTATTAGGTCATAACTTTCCTTTTTACTTAAAATTCAAGGGTGGAAAAGGAATTGCAGCCACGTCAGGTATGATGTTGTCTTTTGATTTGGGACTATCATTACTAGGATTTATTACATTTACTTCTGTGGCTCTTACGTCAAAATATGTATCACTTGCATCCCTATCTATGATGGTTGGTTTCTTAATTGAATTAATCATTGTTGGTCAATTTGTGGGATATGGTGTGGATCCTATTTATTTAAAAGAAATCTATGCATTAGGTGCAATATTAACTGCTCTTGCTTTTTTTAAGCATAAGGATAATATAAAACGTTTAGTAAACGGAACAGAAAATAAATTTGGCAAGAAAAAGGATAAATAAGAATAGTGAGGTGCAAGATGGCAAAAATTGGTATCATAGGTGCAGGTACTTGGGGAACAGCTCTTGGTATTTTACTTGAAAGCAATGGTCATAAGGTGACTATTTGGTCTGCTCTTGAATCAGAAATTGACATGCTTAAAAATACAAGAGAACATAAAAGTCTTCCAGATATAAAGTTACCTGATTCAATTGAAGTTACGGGTGATTTAGAATCTTCTGTAAAAGAAAATGAAGTTCTTGTATTTGCAGTAGCATCTTCCTATACAAGACAAACTGCTCAAAGAATGAAAGCGTTTATAAAAGATGGTCAAATTATTGTAAATGTAGCGAAGGGAATTGAAGAAGGTAGCTTATATACACTTAGCGAAGTCATAGAAGATGAGTTAAAAGTGGCAGATGTAGCTGTACTTTCAGGTCCTAGCCATGCTGAAGAAGTGGGAAGAGGAATTCCTACCACTTGTGTAATTGGAGCAAAAACGAAAACTACAGCAGAATATTTACAAAATATTTTTATGAATAACGTATTTAGGGTTTATACAAGTCCTGATATGCTTGGAATAGAAATTGGTGCTGCCTTAAAAAATGTTATAGCATTAGCTGCAGGAATTGCAGATGGACTCGGATATGGAGATAACACAAAAGCAGCATTAATTACAAGAGGAATTACTGAAATTGCACGACTTGGAATGAAAATGGGTGGAAAGCTCCAAACTTTTTCTGGTTTGTCAGGAATAGGTGATTTGATTGTTACCTGTGCTAGCATGCATAGTCGTAACCGTAGAGCAGGTATTTTAATGGGTCAAGGCCATTCTATGGATGAAGCAATGAAAGAAGTCAAGATGGTCGTTGAAGGAGTTTACTCTGCAAAGGCAGCGCTAGCTTTAGCTGAAAAATTTGAAATTGAGATGCCTATTATTGAGCAAGTAAATGAAGTTCTTTTTAATAATAAACCCGCGAATGATGCAGTAAAAGATTTAATGCTTCGAGATAAAACCATTGAAAATTCAGAGTTACCTTGGGAAAATTAAATAAAGTATGATTGCATAGTTTATTCCCCTTTTGCATATATTCTACAATAGAATAGCAGGAGGGGATTTTTGTGGACAATTTTAACGTATATAACGATATAAAGGCCCGTACTGGAGGAGAAATTTACATAGGAGTGGTTGGTCCAGTTCGCACAGGCAAATCCACTTTTATAAAACGATTTATGGACTTACTTGTAATACCTGGGATGGAAGATGAATATGTAAGAGAAAGAGCAAAGGATGAATTACCTCAAAGTGCTGCTGGTAAAACAATAATGACAACAGAACCTAAGTTTATACCTAAAGAGGCGGCATTGGTTAAAGTATCCGAGGATATTGAAGCAAGTGTACGATTGATAGATTGTGTTGGCTATATGGTGGAAGGTGCCACCGGTCATATTGAAAATGAGGCTGAAAGGATGGTTAAAACCCCATGGTTTGACTATGAAATTCCATTCACTCAAGCTGCAGAAATTGGTACAAAAAAAGTTATTAAAGATCATTCTACTATCGGATTTGTAGTGACCACAGATGGAAGTTTTGGAGAACTTAACAGAGAAAATTACATTCAAGCTGAAGAGAGAACAGTGAAAGAATTAAAGAAGATTGGAAAACCATTTATTATCTTACTTAATTCAGAAAAACCTTATTCTAATGAAACTATTTTGTTAGGAAAAGGCATGGAAGAAAAACATGGTGTTTCTGTAGTTCCTGTAAATTGTCAACAGTTAAAAAAAGAAGATATAAATAGAATAATGGAAAAAGTATTAAAAGAATTTCCTGTTACTGAGATTGACTTTTTTATGCCTAAGTGGGCAGAGATACTTCCTACAAAACACCCAATTAAGGAAGATTTGGTTCAAGGAATGAAGCAAATAGTAAAGAAAATTTCCTTTATCAAAGAGGTTTCTCCAGAAACTCTTCAAGTAGATAGTGAATACATAAAAAATGTAAAAGTTAACCGAATTGATATGTCTAGTGGTAGTGTAGCTACATCAGTTGAAATAGATCCTGTTTATTATTATCAGATGTTAAGTGAGATGACAGATTCAAAAATCGATGGTGAGTATGCATTGGTAAAAACAATACAGGATTTATCCAGTAAGAAAAACGAATATGATAAAGTAAATAGTGCAATGGAAGCAGTACGCATGAAAGGATATGGGGTAGTTGCTCCTAGACGTGATGAGATTCGGCTTGCAGAACCAGAAGTAATCAAACATGGAAATAAGTATGGAGTTAAAATTAATGCTGAGGCACCTTCTGTACATTTAATAAGAGCTAATATTCAGACAGAAATTGCGCCTATTGTAGGAAGCGAACAACAAGCAGAAAATTTAAAGATATATATTAAAGAAAATGCTGCAAAATCTGAAGATGGAATATGGAATACGAATATTTTTGGAAAATCAATTGAACAGATTGTAGATGATGGGATTCGCTCAAAAATCAATACAATACCTGAGGATAGTCAAATTAAATTACAGGATACACTGCAAAAAGTTATGAACGATAGTAATGGTGGGTTAATTTGCATCATTATTTAAGGAATAACATAAAAATATTATACAAAAGATATAGAAATTTAAGAAACTTAAAAATTCTTTAAGTTTTAGTTGATTAAAGTGTAAAAATATATTAATATATATTAGTCTAATAAAAAGGCAGACTTCGGTTTGCTTTTTTACCTTTATGAGATTTAAAAAATAAAGAAGAGGAGTTTTTACTATGGAAAAATTTTTTAAACTGAAAGAAAATGGTACTACAGTTTCTACAGAGATCGTAGCAGGTGTTACAACATTTTTTGCAATGGCTTATATTATTCTTGTTAATCCACAAATGTTGTCACAAACAGGAATGCCTTATGGAGCAGTATTTTTAGCAACTATTATTGCATCTATTGCAGGAACTTTAGTAATGGGACTATTCGCAAATGTTCCTTACGCTCAAGCACCAGGTATGGGATTAAATGCTTTCTTTACTTATACCGTATGTTTTACGCTAGGATTCACATGGCAACAAGCGCTAGGAATGGTATTTCTTTGTGGTTTAATTAATGTACTTATTACGGTAACAAAAGTACGTAAGTTAATCATTAATGCAATCCCTGAAAGCTTACAAAATGCTATCGGAGGCGGTATTGGTATTTTTATAGCATATATAGGTTTGTTGAATGTAGGTTTAATTGAATTTTCAGCGGGAGTACCTTCTCTTGCCTATTTTAATGATAAAGGTCGTATTTTAACTATAATTGGTATTGTATTAACAGTTATCTTATTAGTTTTAAAAGTAAAAGGTGCAATTCTAATTGGAATCATTGGAACAACTATTATTGGTATTCCTTTTGGAGTAACTAATCTTTCTGCTTTAGGTACGACATCAGGAATTGGACAATCTTTTTCAGAACTTGGTACAACTTTTGGAGCAGCATTTGGACAAGAAGGATTATTTTCTTTATTTGATGACACTTCTAAAATACCACTTGTACTTATGACAATCTTTGCATTTAGTTTATCAGATACTTTTGATACAATAGGTACTTTTATTGGAACTGGAAGAAAAACTGGAATTTTCTCTGACGCAGATGAATTAGCACTTCAAGAAAGTTCAGGATTTAAATCTAAAATGGATAAAGCATTATTTGCAGACTCTATTGCAACTTCAATTGGAGCTATCTTTGGTACATCTAACACTACAACTTTCGTTGAAAGTGCAGCGGGTATCGGAGCGGGTGGACGTACTGGCTTAACATCTGTAGTTACTGCAATTCTATTTGCTTTAAGCGCATTTTTAGCACCAATTGTTAGCATAGTACCAGCACAAGCTACATCACCAGCATTAATAGCTGTTGGTATCATGATGCTTTCTTCTTTCAAAGATATTAACTGGACTGAATTAGAAGATGCGATCCCAGCGTTCTTTGCAGCAATCTTTATGGGATTATCTTATAGTATTTCTTATGGTATTGCAGCTGGATTTATTTTCTACGTTATTATTAAAGTAATAAAAGGTAGAGCAAAAGAATTAAACGCTGTTTTATGGATATCTACAATATTATTTATTTTAAATTTCATTTTATTAGCGCAAATCTAATAGAGAAGAATATAGAAGAATCAAAAAGCCCCCCCTTTTGTTAGAGGAAAATCTAACGAAAGGGGGTCTTTTGTAGTTAAAAAATATTGTCTTTATTCAAAATTTAGAGTATACTCTTATGGGTGACAGCATAAGCAATGCTTTGGTCTAAAAAAAGGTGCATAAGCTCCGGATGGTAGGTTAGATATGGGTACAAATACGGATATATACATTTACTTATTTCTTGGAATTTTACTTTTCTTAATTATAAAATTTTATTATAACCAGCGAGAAAATAAAAGAAGTTTTCTTTATAAAGCAAAGAAACAATGGGGGCAAATACCTGAAAGAGAATACGAATATGAGGAATTTGAAAGAATATCTCAGTATTTTCGAAATAAAGATGGAATTACGAATGCGATTGATGATATTACTTGGAACGACTTAAGTATGGATCATATCTTTATGTTAATGAACAATACCTATTCCTCTATTGGAGAAGAATACTTATATATGATTTTAAGGACCCCGCACTTAGATGACAAGGTACTTAAAGAAAGAAATTTTTTAGCAGAATTTTTTGGTACACATGAAGAATTACGTCTTAAGTTACAGGTGATTTTTGCTCAGATAGGAAGGGTAAAAGGTATTTCAGTAAGTGAATATATAAATCGACTTCATGACGTAGAGAATACTGGTAATGGCGTTCATTATTCTACATTAGCGGCTACCTTGATTTCATTTCTTACTATTTTTATTTACCCACTGTTAGGTGCTCCTTTGTTTATTGCTGTATTAGCATATAATATTATTCAGTATTATAAGTTGAAAGGTAGAGTGGAGGCTTATTTTTCATGTTTTGCACAAATTGCAAAAATGTTGAATTATTCAAAAAGCATAAATAAACTGAATATAAAAGAAATTAGTGAATATACAGATGAAATCAATGAAGTATATAAAGAATTATTGATGTTTAGAAAAGGAACTGCTTATTTATCTACAAATAGTATGTCAGGTTCTCCAGTAGATTTAGTAATGGATTATGTACGCATTATTACTCATATCGATTTGATTAAATTTAATAGTATGCTAAAGGTCTTTAATAATAAAAGAGATGTGGTAGAAAGATTGCTAGAAGTACTTGGTAAATTAGAAAGTAGTATAGCAGTTGCATCTTTTAGAGAAAGCTTAGACTATTATTCTTATCCGGAAATGATAGGAGATAAAAAAATAAGTATTTCTTTTAAAGATATCTATCATCCTGCAATTGAAAATCCAGTCGTAAATAGTTTGGAAGAATCTCAAGGAGTACTTGTTACAGGCTCTAATGCTTCTGGAAAATCCACCTTTTTAAAGACGGTTGCTATTAATGCAATATTATCTCAAACAATATATACATCTTTAACAAGACATTATAAGGCAAATTACTTTACCATTATGTCTTCCATGGCTTTAAGGGATGATTTGATGAGTAATGAAAGTTATTATATTGTAGAAATTAAATCATTAAAAAGAATATTAGATAAAGTAAATGAAGAAAGCCCAATACTATGCTTTATCGATGAAGTGCTTCGAGGTACAAATACCATAGAGAGAATTGCTGCTTCTGGGCAGATATTAAAGAGTCTCTCTAGAGAAAATGTCATGTGCTTTGCGGCAACTCATGATATTGAATTAACTCATATGCTTGAGAAACAGTATTCAAACTATCATTTTCAAGAAGAAGTAGTTGAAAATGATATTAAGTTTGATTATGTTCTGTACTCAGGCAGGGCAGTATCAAGAAATGCCATTAAATTACTTGGTGTTTTAGGATATGAGAATTATATTATTGAAGATGCAAATAAGAGTGCCGAAAACTTTTTAGGTACAGGTATTTGGTCATTATAGGAGTGGGAAAATGGATGTAAAAATTTATACAGATGGAGCTGCGAGAGGAAATCCAAACGGACCAGGAGGATATGGTACCATACTTACTTATTTGGACGAAAAAGGGGAGCTGCATAAAAGAGAACTTTCAGGTGGCTATAAAAAAACTACTAATAATCGTATGGAATTAATGGCGGCTATTAAAGGTCTAGAATCATTAATTAAACCCTGTAAAGTGGAACTGTATTCTGATTCACAATATCTTGTCAATGCTTTTAATCAAAACTGGTTGGATGGCTGGATTAAAAAAGGTTGGAAACGTGGAAAGAATGAAGAAGTTAAAAATGTAGACCTTTGGAAAAGACTATTAAAAGCGAAGGAACCACATCAGGTTACTTTTGTCTGGGTAAGAGGGCATGATGGACATGAAGAAAACGAGCGCTGCGATTATTTGGCAACAACTGCTGCGGATGGGGACAAGTTGGAAGAAGATACAATGGCATAACGGTCTTAAGTTAGCTTTTATCAGAACAAAAAGCTCTTGATTAAGATATTTTCTTATGATACCATTGATTACAATTAGACTAGAAGAGAAATGGGAGGAAAAAATTAAGATGTCACAGAATGTATATGATGTACTCCTTGAAAGAGGATTTTTAGAGCAATGTACGCACCAAGATGAATTGAAGGAAATATTAGGTAAGGAGAGTGTTACCTTTTATATAGGTTTTGATGCTACTGCGGATAGTCTGACAGCAGGTCATTTCTTGACTGTAATGGCTATGATGCATATGCAAAAGGCAGGTCATAAACCAATTGCCTTACTTGGAGGTGGTACCACTATGATAGGTGATCCATCTGGTAAGTCAGATATGAGATCCATGATGACTCGTGAAACCATCGATTACAATGCAAAAAGATTTCAGGAGCAATTATCTAAGTTTATTAATTTTAACGATGGTAATGCAATTATAGCAAATAATGCAGATTGGCTTTTGGATTTAAATTACGTTGAGTTTTTACGTGAGGTTGGTATCCATTTTTCAGTTAATAGAATGTTAACAGCTGAAAGTTATAAACAAAGAATGGAAAGAGGACTTACTTTCTTTGAATTTAATTATATGATTATGCAATCCTATGACTTTTGGAAATTAAATAAAGATTATGGTTGTACCCTTCAGTTGGGTGGAAATGATCAATGGTCCAATATTATAGGTGGTGTAGAATTAATTAGAAGAAAAGAACAAAAACCAG
>CAYYVJ010000078.1:0-9311 GCA_964475115.1 uncultured Lachnospiraceae bacterium | reverse complement strand
TAGGCTTTTCAAGGCCTATAGCAATTTTTAATCTATTCAACTGTCAAAAACCCGGATAGAGAAGCAGCAGCCGAAATGCTTTTAGAAACTAAGGGATTTACGGATGTAATTGTAAGTATTACAGATGGAGCTGTAGACGTAGTAGTTAACATGGAAAGTTTAACCGATGCCGATAGAGCACAGATTGAAGATATTGTGAAAAGAAAAACCGAAGTTTCTGCTGATAAAATTATTATTTCACCTATTACAGTAAATAATTGAAAATAGATTTGCAAAAAGATACAAATTTGTTATAATAGTAATAATAATAAGGACACTCAGGAGGTTATTACTATGTCAAAAGAACAAGATATAAGAAATACCCATAGAATATATGAAAATGGAAAAGTTGGAGAAGTTCAAATCGCTGATGAAGTAGTAGCCATAATTGCAGGATTGGCAGCAACTGAAGTAGAAGGAGTAGCTTCTATGTCAGGTAATATTACTAATGAATTAGTAGGAAAGCTTGGGATGAAAAATCTGTCTAAAGGTGTTAAGGTGGATGTTTTAGAAGGTGCGGTATCAGTAGAGCTTGCTTTAACAATGAATTATGGATATAGTATTCCATCTGTCTCAGCAAAGGTACAAGAAAAAGTAAAGACTGCCATTGAAATTATGACAGGGCTTACAGTATCTGATGTGAATATTCATATAGCTGGCGTAGATGTAGCGAAAAACAGGTAAATGGGAGGGTGTCTTTCTATAAGACACCCTTTCTATACATTTAGGAGGATAAAGTGAAAAGACGAGAATATAGAGAGCATACATTCTGTCTGTTGTTTCGTAATGATTTTTTTGAAAAGGGCGAAATGGAAGAGCAAATAGAGTTGTACTTAGGTGGTGTAGACGCCATTACTGAAATAAATAAAACAGATTTAATTGCAAGAATTAATTCAATTTTGAAAGAGTTAGACCTTCTTGATGAAAAAATTGGTGCAGCAGCAGAAGGTTGGAATTTAAAGCGAATGGGTAAAGTTGAATTGACAATTATAAGACTTGCTCTTTTTGAAATGTTATTTGATGATGAAATTCCTACTAATGTTGCTATAAATGAAGCTGTTGAATTGGCCAAAAAATATGGACAAGATGAATCTTCTTCTTTTGTAAATGGTATCTTAGCAAGATTGATTTAAAGGAGATAAAAGATGGCAAATGTATATTCTGTATCTCAAGTAAATTCATATATCAAGAATATGTTTACACAGGATTTCATGCTAAATCATATTTTTATAAAAGGTGAAGTATCTAACTGTAAATATCATTCATCAGGGCATGTTTATTTTACTCTAAAAGATCAGTCTGGTACTATAGCTGGAATTTTATTCGCAGGAAATAAAAAGACAATGAACTTCCAAATGCAAGAAGGACAAAATGTAATTGTAGAAGGAAGTATTACTATTTATGAAAGAGATGGGAAATATCAGCTGTATGCAAAATCAATTATTCTAGATGGAGCAGGCCTTTTATATCAACAGTTTGAAGAGATGAAAAGACGTTTGGAAGAAATGGGTATGTTTTCTTCTGATTATAAAAAGCCAATTCCTAGATATGCAGAAAAGATAGGGATAATAACTGCAAAAACTGGGGCAGCAGTACAAGATATTATAAAGATAGCACAAAGAAGAAATCCATATATCCAGCTTTATCTCTATCCAGCCCAGGTCCAAGGTGAAGGAGCCAAAGAGTCAATCGTTCGAGGGATTGAGATATTGGATGCCAAAGATCTTGATATTATCATTGTAGGACGTGGTGGAGGATCCATAGAGGATTTGTGGGCATTTAATGAAGAAATAGTAGCTAGAGCTATTTTTAATTGCAATACACCCATTATTTCAGCAGTAGGGCACGAAACGGATGTGACAATCGCGGATTATGTTGCTGATCTTAGAGCACCTACTCCATCTGCTGCAGCGGAATTAGCAGTGGAAGATTATGCACAGATGGTAGAAAGACTTTTAGATTTGAAACATAAATTGAAACAGCTTTTACGACATCGTGTAGTCTTTTATCAAAATAAACTAGAACAAGATAAACTTCGCTTAAAGTTATTAAGTCCATCTCATCAATTGTTGCAAAAGAAACAATATTTGATAGAATTAGAGGACAAGCTTATATATGCAATAAAAGATAAGATAAAAGAATGCAAGCACCAATTAGCTATAGATATAGAGAGATTAGGTGGTCTTTCTCCATTAAACAAACTAGGAAAAGGATATGCCTATGTTCAGAATCAAAGTGGACTTCCTGTTAAAAAGATCGACCAGGTGTCTTTGGGAGAAACCTTAAGGATACAATTGATAGATGGAGAGATTTCGGCACTTATTAATGAAATAAAAAAGGAGTAGAATATGGCTAAAGACGAAAAAACCATAGAAAATGCTTTTGATGAATTAAATCAAATAATTACTGCTCTTGATAAAGAAGATGTTAGCCTTGAAAAATCGTTTGAACTTTATCAAGCAGGATTGAAGTTGGTTCAATATTGTAATGATAAGATTGAAAAAGTAGAAAAGAAAATTAGTATTGTAAACGAAGCTGGTGATATTGATGAACTTTAAGAATGAATTGAATATAAAAACAGAGGAAATTAATAGAATAATAAGTTCTTATTCACCAAAAGAAGAAGGCTTTCAAAAAACAGTAATTGAAGCTATGAATTATAGCATATTTGCAGGTGGGAAAAGGATTCGTCCTTTACTAATGCAAGAGACCTTTTCTATGTTTGGTGGAAGGGGAGCGATAATTGAGCCATTTATGGCTGCTATTGAGATGATACATACCTATTCTTTGGTTCATGATGATTTGCCTGCAATGGATAATGATGAGTATCGTAGAGGAAGAAAAACTACCCATATACAGTATGGAGAGGATATAGGTATTTTGGCAGGAGATGGACTTTTAAATTATGCGTTTGAAACAGCTCTTAAATCTGCTGATGTGATTGAAGATGATAATAATAAAGATAACCATATTTTGAACATCTATAAAGCTCTTAGAATATTTACTGGAAAAGCGGGAATATTTGGTATGATAGGTGGACAGACAGTAGATGTAGAGTCTACAAGAAATAATGAGCGTTTGGAAAAAGATAAATTAGATTTTATATATGAACTAAAAACCAGTGCATTAATTGAAAGTGCTATGATGATTGGTGCAGTTTTAGCTGGTGTAAATGAAACGCAATGCAAAACCATAGAGAAAATTGCTAGAGATGTAGGATTGGCTTTTCAGATACAAGATGATATATTAGATGTAACGAGTACAGCACAAATACTTGGAAAATCAGTTTTGAGCGATGAAAAAAATGATAAGGTAACCTATGTGACTTTACTTGGCATTGAAGAGGCGAAGAAACAAGTTGAACAAATCTCTGCTGATGCAGTAAGGAAACTAGAAGAATTAAAAGAAGACATTAACGTTACGATAGACGATTCTTTATTAAAGGATGAATTCTTTTTAAAGAATTTAATATTGTGGCTTATGAAAAGAGAAAAATAGAGGAATTAACATTGATACTGGATAAACTTAATCATCCAAATGATATAAAAAAATTAAAGACTTTTGAATATGAGCTTTTGGCAACAGAAATACGCGAATTTTTGATTAAAAAAGTGAGTAGTTCTGGTGGGCATTTAGCTTCTAATTTAGGTGTTGTAGAGTTGACTATGGCACTTCATTTAGTTTGCAATCTTCCTGAGGATAAGATAATATGGGATGTAGGTCATCAATCCTATACTCATAAAATATTAACAGGAAGAAGAGATGGTTTTGATGAACTTAGAAAATACGGTGGAATAAGTGGATTTCCTAAAAAAAGAGAAAGTCAATGTGATGCATTTAACACTGGCCATAGTTCCACATCGATTTCAGCAGGCCTTGGTTATGTGGAAGCGAATGGGATTTTAGATAACAATAGTACTGTGGTTTCAGTAATAGGAGATGGCGCACTAACAGGTGGAATGGCATATGAGGCCTTAAATAATGCGGCTCAGTTAGACAGGAATTTTATTATAATTTTAAATGATAATGAAATGTCGATTTCTGAAAATGTAGGTGGAATGTCAAATTATTTAAGTAATCTTCGTACCGGAGAAGTGTATAATGATTTGAAGGCAAATGTAATGGATGGCCTTGAAAAGATACCAGTATATGGTGAAATCATTATAGATAAGATACGTAGAGCAAAAAGTGGTATAAAACAACTATTTATCCCAGGAATGTTCTTTGAAGACATGGGAATTACTTATTTGGGTCCAATTGATGGGCATAATATTCCACAATTAACCAAAGTTCTAAGAGAAGCACAGAAATTAAATAAGGCAGTTATTATTCATGTGTTAACTCAAAAAGGTAGAGGTTATAAATTTGCAGAAAAATATCCGTCAAGATATCATGGAGTAGCACCTTTTTATATAGAGACAGGAGCGCCACTTTCAAAAAAAACAAAAGCAGATTACACAGATGTGTTTTCAAGTTCAATGGTCAAGTTAGGAGAAGAATATCCTAACTTAGTCGCGATAACAGCGGCTATGGCTGATGGAACTGGTTTAAATAAATTTAAAAAAAAGTATCCAAAACGATTTTTTGATGTTGGAATCGCAGAAGCTCATGCTGTTACGTTTTCAGCTGGACTTGCAATGGCAGGACTCAAGCCTGTATTTGCTGTTTATTCATCTTTTTTGCAAAGAGCATATGACCAGATTATACATGATGTTTGTATTCAGAATTTACCGGTTGTTTTTGCAATTGATCGTGCAGGATTAGTAGGTAGTGATGGAGAAACTCATCAAGGAATTTTTGATCTTTCTTATTTGTCAAGTATACCTAATATGAGCATATTTGCACCGAAAAATAAAGAGGAATTAAAGGATGTACTAAAGTTTTCGATGGAATTTAATGGACCTTTGGCTATTCGCTATCCTAGAGGTGCAGCTTATGATGGACTTAAAGAGTTTAGGGCTCCAATCGAATATGGGAAAAATGAAGTAATATATAAAGAGAAAGATATTGCGATTTTGGCTGTAGGTAGTATGGTAGAGGTGGCTGTAGAAGTAAGAGAGAAGTTGAAAGAAATTGGAAGAAGAGTTACTTTAGTCAATGTTCGTTTCGTGAAACCTTATGACCAACAGGAAATTGATGAATTGGTAAAGCAACATACAACTTTAGTTACAATGGAAGAGAATGTTTTAAGTGGAGGATATGGGGAGAAAGTTACAAAATACGTAGTAGACAGTGGTTACAAGGTAAAAGTTATTAACTGTGGAATCCCAAATATCTATGTAGAGCATGGAAATGTGGACATCCTTAAAAAAGAAGTTGAAATTGATGCAAAATCGATTTTTGATAGAATTTTAGAAAATGAACAATAAAGATAACAGATAGAGGAGTTTTATGAAAGAACGTTTGGACCTTTTATTAGTAGAAAGAAATCTAGTTGAATCAAGAGAAAAAGCGAAAGCAATTATAATGTCTGGAAATGTTTTTGTAAATAGTCAACGCGAAGATAAAGCAGGCTCTATGTTTGATTCTTTGTCAGAGATTGAAATAAAGGGAAATACCTTAAAATATGTAAGTCGAGGTGGATTGAAACTGGAAAAAGCAGTAGAAAGTTTTGATTTGGAGTTATCCGATACAATATGTATGGATGTAGGCGCTTCGACTGGTGGTTTTACAGATTGTATGCTACAAAATGGAGCAAAGAAGGTTTATTCAGTAGATGTGGGTCATGGACAATTGGATTGGAGATTACGAAATGATGAGAGAGTCATTTGTATGGAAAAGACCAATATTAGATACATTTTACCTGAACACATTTTTGACGCACTTGATTTTGTTTCTATAGATGTTTCCTTTATTTCTTTAACAAAGGTTCTTGAACCAGTGAAAGCCTTGATGAAAGAAGATGGTTTATTGGTATGCCTTATTAAACCACAATTTGAAGCGGGAAGAGAAAAGGTTGGGAAAAAGGGTGTTGTTAGGGAGAAATCAACGCATTGTGAAGTGATTGAAAAAGTGATTGAATATGCAAAAGTTATTGGTTTTAAAGTGTTAGGTCTTGATTTTTCTCCAATAAAAGGGCCAGAGGGAAATATTGAATATTTACTTGAGCTACATAATTGTGCTATTGAAAATCACGAAAAAGAGAAAGAGATATTGCTTCCTGTTAGAGAAACTGTAGATTTAGCTCATGAAACTTTATAAATGGAAGAAATTCTAAGAAGGTATTTATATGGATAAATTTTATGTTGTTACAAACAGTATGAAAGATACAGATTTTAAAGTGACCAAGCAAATTCAAGAATATCTTATTTCTAAGGGGAAACAATGTGTTTTAGGTCAAGGAAAATATTTTGAAAAATATGATACTTTTAGATATACTGATCCTACCACGATTCCTGAAGATACAGATTGTGTCCTAGTTGTGGGAGGAGACGGTACACTAATAAGGTCGGCAAGGGATCTGGTGGGTTTTGATTATCCATTATTAGGAGTAAACTTTGGAAAACTTGGCTATTTGGCAGAAATAGAAAAAGAAAACATTATTCCCTCTCTTGATAGATTGATGGCCGATGAATACTATGTAGAAGAAAGAATGATGATAGAGGGTACGCTTTACCGTGATGGAAAGGTTTTCGGTAAGGATATTGCCTTAAATGATATTGTTCTAAATCGAAGTGGTATGCTTCGTGTGATTGAATTTAAGATCTATGTAAATGGAGAGTTTTTGAATTTATATTCAGCAGATGGTATTATTATTTCCACGCCAACTGGTTCTACTGCTTATAACTTATCAGCTGGAGGACCTATTGTTTCACCTGATGCATCCTTGATTGTCATTACTCCTATTTGTCCACATACTTTAAATACTAGAAGCATTGTATTACCTTCTACAGATAAAATAGTAGTAGAATTAAGTGCTGATCGTAATGGACGAGAGGAAGAACGTTTAGTTTCTTATGATGGAGACAAGACCCTTCATTTATTAGCAGGGGATATCATTGAGATAAAGCGATCTGTAAGAAATACAAAAATTTTAAGATTAAATAGAATAAATTTTTTAGAAGTTCTAAGAATAAAGATGAAAGAAAGCTAATAACGAAGGAGAATAATGTGAAGATTGCTAGGCACAGTAAAATTATTGAGTTAATTAACAAATATGATATTGTAACTCAGGAAGAATTAGCAGAAAAATTAAATGCAGAAGGTTTTAATGTTACGCAAGCCACAGTATCAAGGGATATTAGGGAATTAAAATTGACTAAAATGGCTGTGGATAGTGGGAAGCAGAAATATATTGTAATCCAAAGTAATGAAGGTTGGGTTAGTGAGAAGTATATAAGGGTATTAAGAGATGGATTTTTATCCATAGATAGAGCTGAAAATCTAGTTATAGTAAAAACAGTGTCAGGTATGGCTATGGCTGTAGCGGCTGCAATAGATGGAATGCAATGGGGGGAAATTCTAGGTTGTATAGCAGGAGATGATACTATATTTTGTGCTATTCGTTCAAAAGATGAAGCGTTATCTGTAATCGACAAAATTAAAAAAATGGTATCTAATCAATAGGGGTGTTTAAATGCTATTAAATTTACATGTGAAAAATTTAGCTTTAATTCATGAAATTGAGGTTGAATTTAAAAAGGGTCTAAATATTTTAAGCGGTGAAACCGGTGCAGGAAAATCTATTTTGCTCGGATCAGTGAATCTTGCTTTAGGTGGAAAAATCACAAAGGATATGATTCGGGACAATGCAGAGTTTGCTTTGGTGGAATTGGTTTTTCAAATTAGTGATTCTAAGAAGATTGCACGAATTAAAGAGTTGGGATTTCAGATAGAAGAAGATGGTTTACTGATTGTTTCAAGAAAAATAACTCCTGGACGTAGTATAAGTAAAATAAATGGCGAAACAGTTACTGTTACAGAGTTAAGAGAGCTTACAAGCCTATTATTAGATATTCACGGACAGCATGAGCATCAATCTCTTTTAAACAAAGGAAAACATCTTGAAATTTTAGATGAATTTGCATCAAGTGAACTTTCAAAAATTAAGGAAAAAATGGATATTGCATATAAAAATTATGTAAATGCCAAAGATACTTTTGAGAGTTTTAATTTAGATGAAACAAGTCAGTTAAGAGAAATTGCTTTTCTTCAATTTGAGATTAATGAAATTGAAAGTGCAGCATTAAAAGTGAATGAAGATGTTGAACTAGAAAATCAATTTCGAAAATATGATAATAGCAAAAAGATTATTGAAGCACTCACACATGTTTATGAAGAAATAGGATATGATAGTTATGAAGCTGCTAGTGGAAAAATTGGCCGGGCTGTCAAAAGTTTGAATTCTGTTGTTCAATATGATGATTCTTTGACTTCGATGAAAGAACAGTTGGAAAACTTAGATAGCTTATGTAATGACATAAGTCGAGAAGTTTCGACCTATATAGATTCGTTGGAATTTGATGAAAAGATTTTTTCTGAGATTGAAAATCGCTTAGATTTGATTCATAGCTTTCAAGTAAAATACGGTTCTACTATTGAAAAAATTCATAGTTACCAACAAGAGCAAATAAAGAAGCTGAATGTACTAGAACATTATCAAACGGATAAAGCAAATGCAGCCAAAGAACTTCAGCTAGCCAAAGAAAAAGTATTGGAAATTTGTAAAAAAATATCATCTATTCGGAAAGATGCTGCTAAAGCTTTGAATTCTAAAATTCAGGAAACATTAGGAGAATTGAATTTTTTAGATACTAAATTTGAAATTCAATTTAATACAATGACTTCATTTACTAAGAATGGCTATGATGAAATTGAATTTTTGATTTCTACTAATGTTGGAGAAGGGTTAAAACCTTTGGGAAAAGTTGCTTCTGGTGGTGAGTTATCTAGAATTATGCTTGCAATAAAGGCAGTTCTAGCAACAAAAGACCAAGTTGATACATTGATTTTTGACGAAATCGATACAGGTATTAGCGGAAGAACTGCTCAGTCAGTCTCTGAAAAATTAAAAGAAATTTCAAAACATAGACAAGTTATTTGTATTACACATCTAGCACAAATAGCTGCGATGGCAGATAATCACTTTTTAATTGAAAAAAGTGTAAAAGAAAATCGTACCATAACAGATATAAAAGAATTAACTGAAAAAGAAATGATACAAGAGCTTGCTAGGATATTAGGTGGTGCAGAAATTACTCAGATGGTTATAGAAAGTGCAAAAGAAATGAAAGAATTGGCAAAAAGAACAAAATAATTCCTGATTGATTTTT
>CAYYVJ010000077.1:3349-9332 GCA_964475115.1 uncultured Lachnospiraceae bacterium | reverse complement strand
TTGACCACTATAATAATCCACTGCATTTGCTCCTTTATTTCAAGTTAATTCCTCTTGCGTAATAGAACATGTATTGTTGAATAATTCCTTCATACCCTTTGTATTTCTCTCTAGGGAAATTTCCTTCATAAATCACATTTATAATACGCTGTATCCAAGTATCAATCGGAAATGCATCAATATGATATAGACCAAATAGCAAAACACAGTTGGCTACTTTCGTACCTACACCATAAAGATTTGATAACGCTTGAAAGGCATCTTCATAATTTGCATTTTTTAAATACTCTATCTCTATTTCTCCATACAAAAAATCTTTTGCAGCTTTTAATATGTACTTATCACGATATCCCATACTTAAACCTTGAAAGTCTTCTAATTCTAATTCTCCCAACACTTGATAAGATGGAAATGTGTGGTAAATAATCCCATGGCTTTCTTTTTTTTCACCATACTTTACGCACAAGCGCTCTACTATATTTTTAATACTTGGTATGGACTTTCTCTGAGAAATAATAAATGTTACAATCATTTCCCATACTTCTTGTTTTAAAATTCGGATTCCAGAACCATATTTAACCGCTTCTATCAAAAATTCATCCTCAGGATCTACACTAGTTGCAAACTTTGAATAGTCCGTTTTTAAATCAAAATATTCCTCCCAAATAGAATTGAATTCTCCTTGAGAACAAGAAAATCGAAATGTCTCCAAATCTATTTTCTCTATTTCCAAATAATGATTCATGGCTATCAAACAATATTTGTTATCTGCAATCTCCTTCATTCGAAAGCATTGGCCACTCTCTTCAATCATTTTTAGGTCAAAATTTGTAATTCTTTTTTCTATCATTTTACAACAATTCCTTTCATTGCATATCAGGAAAAGATAATATATAATAAACCAAAGGAGATGATCGAATGGATTTTATATATGAATCAAATCGGATTTATAGAACCGATGAAAACAACAAAGTGATTGCAGAAGTTACTTTCCCAAGTATCTCTGACACCATGACATCTAATAATACTGTAAATATAAACCATACTTTCGTAGACAATTCTCTTCGCGGACAAGGAGTTGCTGGACAACTCATGGTAGCTGTTGCAAAAAAGCTTAGAGAAGAAAATAAAAAAGCTATTTTAACTTGTTCTTATGCGATTAGTTGGTTTGAAAAAAATGATGAATATTCTGACATATTAGCTAACCGGGAAGATTAATTCCCGGTTTGTTTATTTTAATCGTCTGCGCTTAATAAGCGCAACTCTTTGTTATTTAATTTAAAAAGGGAATCCTCCGCCCATGCCACCTAATCCACCTGTTATTTTAGACATAGATGCTGCAGAACTTTCTTCCATTTGTCTTAATGCCTCGTTAGTCGCTGCTACAATCAAATCCTCTAACATTTCGATGTCGTCTGGATCTACTACTTCTTGTGCAAGCTTCACTTTTACTACTTCCTTCTTACCAGAAACAGTTACTTCAACAGCTCCACCACCTGCTGCAGCTGTAAATTCCTTTGTTTCAAGCTCTTTTGTTGTTTCCTCCATTTGCTTTTGCATCTTCTGAGCTTGTTTCATTAAATTATTCATATTTCCAGGCATTCCTCCTGAAAATCCTCCACGCTTTGCCATATTTATTTCTCCTTCCTATTCTATTTCAATTTCCATATTTATTTTTTCTTGTGCTTGTATAAAAATATTATCTACTTTTTCTTCCTCACTCATTAATTTCACGTCTACTTCTATAGACTTCCGAAGTAAGTTGGATATCATTTCTCCTAATCGCTCTTTTCTTTCTGGGTTATTTAAATAACCTTCTGCAATTTGATCACTTGTAAAAATCAATAACCGATTGCTTCCTCCAGCTTGATATCTAGATTGCTTAATATAGTTCTTCATGGGTTGATCCAACCCCTTTACAATTTCTGCCATTGCATTCACTGCATCTTGAACATCTTTTGGTACTGCAATTGGCAATACCTCCTTATGCAGCTCTTGCTTTTCCACTACATTTTCTATAGGGGCTTGATTCGCTCTGGAAAAGCTAACTCCTGATTCTAATTGTTTTTCTATCTGAGCTAATCTATTCAGCACTGATTCTAGGTTCTCCTCCATAGCCGGTTTTGTAAGTTTTATTAATGCAATCTCTATCAATACCCTCTTTTGGGTAGAATATCGAATCTGCCCAGATAATTCCGAAAAGATTCTAATATAACGCATTAGAGTGTCTGAATCTATCATCTGTGCCTCTTCTTTAAGTGCAATATAATTTTCCTTTGAAACATCCAAAATATCTTCAACATCATTTGATGACGTCTGTACTAGAAGAAGATTTCTCATATACCATGTGAAATCCATTGTAAATTGTGAAAGATCTCGTCCATTCATAATTAATTCTTCTAATTGTTTGATACTTCCAAGGGCATCATTTTCTATAATCTTTCTAAGTAACTTACTAAAAACCTCTGTATCGACAGCTCCTAGAACTTCTAGCACTTTATCATAGGTCAGCTTTTGGCCCATATAAAAAGCCAAGCATTGATCCAACAAACTAATTGCATCTCTTAATGCTCCATCTGCCGCCTTTGCAATATATAAGATGGCCTTTTCTTCAGCTTCTACTTTTTCTGTTTCTATAAGTTCTTTTAAGCGATCGGCAATAACATCCACAGATATTCTTTTGAAATCATACCTCTGACATCTAGACAAAATCGTAATTGGAAGCTTATGAGCTTCCGTCGTTGCCAAGATGAAGATAACATATGCTGGAGGTTCTTCCAGTGTCTTTAGAAGTGCATTAAACGCTCCAATCGATAGCATATGTACCTCATCGATAATGTACACTTTAAATCTACCTTCTGTAGGAGAATAAGCAACCTCTTCTCTGATTTCTCGAATATTATCTACACCATTATTTGAAGCCGCATCTATTTCAAGCACATTCATAGAAACCCCTGCTTGAACATTTTTACACGAAGTACATTCATTACATGGACTACCATCTATAGGACTTTCACAATTAACCGCTTTTGCAAGAATTTTTGCTACGGAAGTTTTACCCGTTCCCCTCGTCCCACAAAAAAGATAGGCATGCCCTATCCTATCTGCTTTAATCTGATTTTTTAAGGTGGTAACAATATGATCTTGCCCTTTAACATCTTCAAATTTATCAGGGCGCCATTTTCTATATAATGCAGTATAAGACATTTTTACACTTCCAATCTTTTTAGCAAATATTACTTTTTGTATTATATCACATTCAGCGATTAAACCTCAAGGGTAATATAAAAAAGCCATCCGAAGATGACATCTGATACTACTCATATTTTTTTAAATCCGTGCGCCCGGCTTCGAATTCCGCTCATAAGCGTTACCTTTACAGTTTGCTCAGTCTAGGTTGCCTTACGGCACATAGAAGGTTTTACTTAGTGCTGCTTCATTCCTGACCTGACACGATTCATAAATTTCTATTGCGTAAGACCCAAACGTCAACGCCACTTATAAAGGGCTGCCCTACAAGACAAGACCCTAGGCCAAACATCACCCCTGCTAAAGCGGATTGCAGGTACAGGGCACCGCTATCTCCCCGGCTGCACGGACTTTAAGTATAAATGGTTTTCATTTACTTGTCAACGGATTTCTCCTCTTTTTCTTTTTTGACTTTTTCTCTTAAATCCTTGAAAAAGTCTTTTAGAATCATACTGCACTCCTCTTCTAAAATACCTTTGGTAATTTCAACCTTGTGGTTAAATTCAGGCACTTGTAACAAATTAAAAATCGATCCCGCACATCCTGCTTTTGGATTCATGCATCCAATATAGACTCTCTTCATTCTCGCTTGAACAATAGCTCCCGAACACATTTGACACGGTTCAAGCGTTATATACATATCACAATCTTCAAGCCTCCAATCATCCATAACTTTGCTAGCTCTTTTAATCGCAACTAGCTCTGCATGGGATAAAGTATTTTTATCTGTCTTTCTTCTGTTATATCCTCTTCCTATAATCTTGCCATTATATACAATAATGCAACCTATGGGAACTTCCCCAATAGCTGCTGCTTTTTTCGCTTGCTTAATCGCTTCTTTCATATATTTTTCTTCGAAAGTCATTTGTAAATCTCCTTTTAATTCAACTCTGTTTTTGCTATACTAAATTTATGTGGATTAACCAGCACCATACAAGAAGCGAAGCTTCCTTCATGTCTTTGTTTACAAAAACTATTATAACACAAGAAAGCAAGGTCAGACAATGAACATAGGTGGACTTAACAAAACTACACTTTTAGATTATCCCGAACATTTAGCAGCTGTCATTTTTTTAGACAACTGTAATTTTCGTTGCCCTTTTTGTCATAATAAAAATTTGGTAACAGAAGTTTCTAGCTCTGAAGTAATCTCCGAATCAGATGTACTTACATTTTTAGAAAAACGTAGGGGGATTTTAGAAGGAGTATGCATTACTGGAGGAGAACCCACACTATCTAAAGATTTACCTGCTTTTATTGAAAAAATAAAAAATATGGGTTATTTAATAAAATTAGATACCAACGGATATAGACCTGATATATTAAAATACTTATGTGATTCAAAATTAATTGACTACGTTGCAATGGATATAAAAAACTCACCAAAAAAATATATGGAAACTTCTGGTCTAAATTCTATAGATTTGAATAGAATAGAAGATAGTATTAATTTTCTAATGAATGGAACCATTGATTATGAATTTAGAACCACTATTGTAAAAGAACTTCATCAAGAAGATGACTTTCTTGAAATTGGTAAATGGATTTCTAATTGTAAAGCCTATTATCTTCAAAATTATAAAGAGACATCGGGTGTCATCTCACCTGGTTTTACTTCCTATTCAAAAAATGAACTTTTAGATTTTCAAAAGCTTTTGCTTCCTTTGATTCCCTCCACCATCTTAAGAGGAGTAGATTAACATGCTTTTTCAATATGAAACGGAACGTACTTATCTTAGAGTTTTAAATAGCCAAGATTATCAATTAGTATTAGACTTTATACTAAAAAATGGAAGATACTATGAAGCTTTTGAAACAAAAAAAGCAAAAAATTATTACTCTGCTGATTTTTGGCAAAACTCTTTAAATTATGAATATAAATTAATGGAAAAAGGCCTGGCTCTTCGTTTTTATGTTTTTCTAAAAGAAGACCCAAGCCATATTATAGGTACTGTTTCTTTCCAACATGTAACAAAAGGGGCCCATCCCACTTGTCAGATTGGTTATAAATACGATCCAAACTATCAGCATCTTGGATTAGCCACTGAATCTATTCAAGAGGCTATTAAGATCGTTAATTCGGAATATGGAATACATCAAATTCGCGCTTTTATCATGAATGGTAACATTCCTTCCATTTCACTTATAAAACGATTGGGTTTCCAATATGATGGCGTTTCCATAAAGCATGCTAAAATCATGGGAATATGGAGAGATCATCTTCAATTTTCTCTAACCTTAGTGTACCAATAACCAAACTGTCCTGTTAAAGGATTGCTTTTTTTAACTGCTTTAAATGATTCAAATCCAAACATTGCAGCTACAAACTTTTCATTTGGATGAAAAATCCCTGGTATTCCAATAACAAATTCTTTATCTTGCATTGGGTTAAGATTAGCTAAAATCAAATAGCGATAACTATAGTAGCCATGTAAAAGAAAGCTATTATTTACAAGTGGCCAATTTTTTTTAGATAACTTCTCAATATCTTTTAAACTTATCTTTACACTTGTGATATCAGGCTCTTCCTCAAAAGCCTGCACCTTGGTGTAACTATCACAAAGTTGTGCCCACACACTTTTTTTATTTTCTCCTGCGACTGCAGCATGTATCTCTTGCTTTTCTTCTAGCTTTTGCACGTCTTCTAGCTTTTGTAGCTCTTCTACCTCTTGTTTCTCCTCTACCTCTTGTTCCTCCTCTACCTCTTGTTCCTCTTTTATGTATTCTAATTCCA
>CAYYVJ010000077.1:1717-3249 GCA_964475115.1 uncultured Lachnospiraceae bacterium | reverse complement strand
TCTACCTCTTGTTCCTCCTCTACCTCTTGTTCCTCTTTTATGTATTCTAATTCCACAAGCTCTTTCACATCTGCGGCTGCTACATTTAACTCATTTAGAGTGAAGTTGTCTACTTTTAGTATCCCATCATCCCAGCCAGAAGCATATACTTTCTGAAATTCCCCTGCACTACGTATAATTATGCCTCCTATGGAAGATAAACCATAACCTGAATTTTTAATATTGTCAGCATTTGTTACTTCTCTGAATTCACCTGTACCATTTTTGATCCAAAAATCGCCTAGATGAATTCCAACCAATTTATCATCTTCTTTTCGAAAAAAGTAAACCTTTTGTTCTTTACCCCCTCCAGAATTTACACCTTTTAAATTGACGAATATTTTACATTGTCCATTCCTTGATTCAATCCTAGCAAAACCCACGTTTTTATTTTTGATTCCTTCATCGTATGAGTAGATATAGGAAACCATTCTTCTATAATCTGACAAAGCGTCTCACTCTCCTTTTAGATTATTCTATGCGGAGATGAGACGCTTCATGCTAAAATTATATTTTGATTTTCAGGATTTTTTTTGTGCAATATAATTACTTAACTTGGCAAATTCAGCAAGAGTTAATGCTTCTCCTCTGACCATAGGTGATTTCCCAATATCATTTATTGCTTCTAATATTACCTCTTTCGGTATATGAAGATCAGAGGCATTTGTCAAACCATTTACCAGTGTCTTTCTTCTTTGGTTAAAGGAGGCTCTAATAATACGAAACATTAGGGCTTCATCCTCTGCATGTACAGGTGACTCCTTATATCGAGTAAGTCGAATAACTGCTGAGCCTACATTGGGCTTAGGTATAAAACAATTTGCTGGAACATTTGTTACAATTTCTGGCTTCGCATAGTATTGAACCGCCAAAGATAATGCTCCATAATCTTTGGTCCCTGGTCCTACTTGCATTCTATCTGCCACCTCTTTTTGAACCATCACTGTAATACTATCTATAGGTACATGGCTTTCAAATAACCCCATAATAATTGGTGTTGTAATATAATAAGGAAGATTTGCCACAATTTTAATTGGCTTGCCATTATTTTTTTCTAAAGCAAGTTTATTTATATCTAATTTTAATATATCTTCATTTACAATCGTTACATTACTATATGCAGACAATGTATCTTCTAGAATTGGAATAAGAGCCTTATCGATCTCGACAGCAACTACTTCTCTTGCTGACTCTGCCAAATATTGTGTCATCGTCCCAATTCCCGGACCAATTTCTAGCACAAAATCATCCTTTGTTAAATTTGCAGAAGCAATAATTTTATCCAATATATTAGGATCAATCAAAAAATTCTGACCAAACTTCTTCTGAAATACAAAATCATATTTTTGTATAATTTCTATTGTACTTTTAGGACTACCTAATGTCGCCATTTTTCCCTCATTCTATAATCTATATAATGCTTTTGCATTTTGATTTGTTTTTTCTAGTACTTCATCATATTCTATTCTCTTAATTTGCGCAATAGCTTCAAC
>CAYYVJ010000077.1:0-1617 GCA_964475115.1 uncultured Lachnospiraceae bacterium | reverse complement strand
ATTACCATTGGCTTTCCTACTTCTTTTGCCAACTCCATTTGTCTTTTAAACCATATTCTCTGAGTATCCCTATCAGGGGTATCCCAATAATAGTCTAAACCTATTTCGCCTACCGCTACTATTTTGGGCAGCTTAAGAATTTCTCTTAACCAAGCAAAATTTTCTTCATTTAATTCTGCTGTTTCACTTGGGTGAACTCCTGCTGCTCCATATATATATTTGTATTTATCCGTTAATTCAATGGTATTTTTTGTAGTTTCTATACTTGCTCCGATGTTTACCACATGAGAAATACCATTTTCGGGTAGGCTCTTAAGTAGAGCTTCCCTATCTTCATCAAATGCTTCATCATCATAATGAGCATGTGTATCAAATATCATTTTTTTCTCCATCCTGGCGCGTTAGCGTCATATAAGTATGAAAGATTTATCTCTCACACTATCCTCCGTATCAACTAGCTGATTTCAGCGCCTGAAGGCATTGCCTTATCTGAAGTCATAAGCGCTAACACTCCATTTTCATCCTCTGCACATAGAAGCATTCCTTCCGAAACAACTCCAGCAAGAGTTGCCGGTTTCAAATTCACTAGCACCATTACTTTCTTTCCAACCATTTCTTCTGCTGAATAGTGTGCTTTAATTCCAGATACAATTTGTTTTACTTGATTTCCGATTTTTACTTGAGAGCAAAGTAATTTCTTAGACTTTTTAACTTCCTCACAAGATATAATTTCACCTATTTGAAATTGTAATTTAGAAAAATCTTCATAAGTAATCTCATCTTTCGCTTCTATTTCAATTACTTGTTCCTTTGAAGCTTCTTCTACTACTTCTACAGTTTCTACTTTACTTACTTTCTCTAAAATTTCTGTAATATCCATACGTGCAAATAAGATTTCTGGCTTCCCTGTCACCTTATTTCCTGAAGGATACTTGCCAAAAGTATCTAACTCATCAATACTTCTTTCCTTATCATTAATCTGTGCCAGAATCTTTTCAGAAGTTTCAGGCATATAAGATTTTAATAGACTTGCTCCAATAGAAATTCCTTCGATTAAATTGTAAAGAACTGTCTCCAAACGAGCTTTCTTATCTTCCTCTTTTGCCAATATCCAAGGCATCGTTTCATCTATATATTTATTGCAACGTTTAAACAAGGTAAATATTTCAGAAATAGCATCTGCTACTCTAAGTTTTTCCATCTTAGATACTACTTTTTTAGGAGTTTCAAGAGCTAGTGAAATAAGCTCTTCATCTATAGCCTCTTTTACATTAGAGTTATTTACCACACCATCAAAATATTTGTTGGACATGGAAACAGTTCTATTTACTAAATTTCCTAAGGTATTTGCTAAATCAGAGTTCATTCTCTCAACCATTAACTCCCAAGAGATTACTCCGTCATTTTCAAAAGGCATTTCATGAAGCACGAAATAACGAACAGCATCTACTCCAAAAATATCAACTAATTCATCTGCATAGAGTACATTCCCTTTTGATTTACTCATCTTTCCATCTCCTTGTAATAACCAAGGGTGCCCAAAAATCTGCTTAGGTAAAGGAAGATCAAGAGCCATTAACATAATAGGCCAATAAATAGTATGGAATCTTAAAATAT